>NZ_JAUBQR010000034.1:0-30009 GCF_036701385.1 Microcoleus sp. Pol12B4
CAGCAGCGGATTTTCTTAGCAAGGTCGATCGCCCAACAAGCCGATTTATTCTTCTTCGACGAACCTTTTAACGCGATAGACAAAGCAACCGAAGAAATTATTTTCGATATTTTTTCCGAACTAAAAGCCCAAAATAAAACATTGCTAGTAATCAGCCACGATTTAGGCGAAACTTTAAAACAGTACGACAATTTATTATTGCTAAATAAGCAGTTAATTGCAACGGGTTCCTGCCGGGAAGTTCTCACCGCCGCGAATATTCAAAAAGCCTATGGATACGATTTAAGTTTAGTTTCAGCGTAAGTAAAAAAAAGATTTATCTTTAAAGTTGATTGTGGCACGGGCGTCCCGCCTGTGCAGTTGACTGTGCTTTAAAAAATCCTATTATTGATGTAATTCAATGTTAAACCTACTAATTGAGCCACTACAATTCGAGTTCATGCGAAACGCGATCGCCGTCGGAATTTTGCTAGGAATTCTCTGCGCCGTTGTTGGCTCCTATTTAATTGTACAGCAAATGGGAATGATGGTTGATATGATTGCCCATTCAGTGTTAGCCGGGTTGCCTGTGGCTTTTTCTTTAGGCTTCAATATTTCGATCGGCGCGTTTATCTCTGGAATTATCAGCGCTGTAATTATGGCGTGGATTCAATCACAATCTCGTCTAAAAATTGATGCTGTAATGGCATTAATTTTATCTACATTTTTAGCAATTAGCATCACCTTAATTAGCGTTTTGCGTACAACAAAATTAGACTTAGACGGTTTTTTGTTCGGGAATATCTTGTCAGTTGCACCTGCTGACGTGCAGCAGACTTTTGTCATAACTTTGATAATTTTGGTGGCGGTTAAACTCCTTTACAAAGAACTGCTATTCTATACTTTTGACCCGTTGGGGGCGCAAGCGTCAGGTTTGCCTGTAAACTGGATTTATTTCGGGATGATTTCGGCGATTACGCTGACGATTGTTGCGAGTTTGCAAACTGTGGGCGCGCTGTTAGTAATTTCGCTGTTAATCGGGCCGGGAATTACGGCGTATTTGTTGGTAAAAGAGCTGCATTTAATGATGGGATTGGGAGCAATTCTTGGGATAGCAGCTAGCGTGAGCGGTATGTATCTCAGCTATTATTTGAATATGCCGTCGGGTGCGGCAATTGTATTAGTTGTTTTTGGGTTATTTTTAGTAGCTTTGCTGTTCAGTCCCAGTCAAGGGGTTTTGACACGAAAGAGAGGATAACACTATTGGATGCACACACTCTATTTGTTGTGGGTTTTTTACGCTTGCTTAGGCAAAAAGTTCCCCGTAGGGACAGAGAATTGCCCAAGCAGTGTCAACTTAAGGTACAACCCATAGTCCTGCAGTGGTTGAAACCCCTGGCGGGATTTCGGATTAAGCTGACACTCCTTGGGCGTCCCGCCCGCCCCACAAATTATGCGTTTTTGACGCTTACTTAGCTTGACAATAAGCTTCGTAAACGCCGTCAAGCAGTAAGTTGATAGCAAAAGTTGCTTTCTCAGTGGCTAACAGCGCTTCCTGTTTGGCTTCTTCAGTTTGGCAAAGCTCTAATAGCGCTTCGCGGGTGGCTTCCGAGTGGAACTCGTCTGCTTTTTCGTGAACTTTAAAGAAAGACAAAGCCGCTTCGGAATCGATGCCGTAAAATTCCTTCAATCCAGCGATTTTGGTTGTAGAAACTTCGGGAATTTGCGCTTCGTAAGCGTAAAGAGCTGCTAAACCTTTGACAGGCGATTCGCTGCGCGCTAAGTCTTTGAGAATGCGAACGGATTCGCTGGTTTTTTCTAAGTGTTCGTGATCGATAACTGCATTTCTGTCTAAACCCAAACCTTCGGCAAAGCGCAGCCACAGTTCAGGGTGATTAGCAGCGCCTCTCTCTTCTTCTATCAGGTTTTCGAGAAGCATTTGACGAATTTTGATGTCGTCGCAGGCGGCGTGCGTAGCGCTGACATAGGTGGGGAAGTTGTGGACTTGCAGGTAGTATTCTTTGGCGTACTCTTGCAGCATTGCTAGGTCGAGTTTACCTTCGTTCCACATTTGGTAGAACGGGTGTTTCAGCAGGTGGTTTTGGTCGAGAATCGTGTTGATTTGTTCGAGAAATTGCTGTTGGGTCATAATTGTCGATCGCCTTTGAGGATAGTGCAGCCACTAAAATGGTATTGTAATCTAGCATTTTGTCAAGACCAAGTTTTCAATTTTTATCTTTTGGTCAAACTGGTGCGCCCCTTATGCCAACTTACCGCCCCCCGAACCCTTTGCCACGCATAGATTTATGACCAAACCAGCAATTCGCCTCCACAGCCGCCAGCGGCGAGAAACTGGCCTTCGGGATGCCATGCGAGACAGGAAAAACCGCCCTCTGCACCTTCTAGAATTTGCAGCAATTGTTCTGCTTCCTCCCACAAACAAACTTGACCGTCTGCGGCGGCGGAAGCTAATAAAAATGTGCTAGGTTGAAAGGCGATCGCATTTACAACTTTTTCATGCACTTCTAGCCCCCAAGAATTCCAACCGACACTTTCATCAGCCTGTTTTTCCCACACTGAAATGCCTTCCGAACTCGTAGCAGCTAACAAAGGCGCCCCCAAAGCATTATTTTTATCCGACCAAGCTAACTCCCGAACTTTTCCCGGAAAACCCTGCATTACCCACGGTTCAAAATTGCCCCATTCATTAACAATGAGACTATTGTCCATATTGCCACAAGCTAAATATTCCCCATGTGGCGACCAAGCAATTGCACCGGTTGCAGAGGGTACTGATAAAATTTCCGGGTCTTCGTCCCAGTCTTCGCCATGCCAAACTTTGACACCTTGATAGCCGCTAACTGCCAGATATTGAACCATCGGATGCCATGCTAAATCGAGGATAGATGATGACTCGAAATTCAGCGTTACTTCAACAACATTATCCTCAACATTCCAGACTTGAACGTAGCGGCCCATACTGAAAGCTAACTGGTTGCAGTTGGGACTCCAAGCTAACTTATCAACCCAGACGCGGTGGTTATCCAAATCAGCAATTAATTCCCCAGAATTAACCCGCCAAATTCGCATTTTTCCGTCTTGTCCGCCAGCAGCTAGGAATTGACTGTCGCGGGAAAAAGACAAACAATCGGCTGACTTACCCGTGGCACTTTGTAGTGTTTGCAAGGACAATTCATTAACTTCCCCTACTGCCGCCAGCATCACTTCCCCCGCAGCAGAACAGACTGCTAAACTTGTACCATCCGGCGACCAAGTAACAGCAGTTACGTAGTCAGACAGCATTGCTTCGGCGTGAAATTCCAGGGTTTGTTCGCTACTTTTTAAACTAGACACCGACGGAAATCCTCTCGCAATTGATTTTCGTTTAAGTGGCGGCCGATGAATACGAGTTCATTTTTCGGAGTTTCGGTGGCTTTCCAAGGTCTATCCGGGTGGCCATCGAACACCATGTGTACTCCTTGAAAAACAAATCGCTTATTGTCTCCGGCTACATTCAAAATGCCTTTTGTCCGAAAGATATTCGGGCCTTGAGTTCGCAACAATTCCTCCATCCAATCGCTAAATTTGTTGCGGTCAAGGGCGCCGGATTCTACTATGGCTACGGAGGTAACTGTTTCATCGTGTTCGTGAGTATGTTCGCCCAAAAAGTCAGGTTCGATTTCTAATGCGCGGTTCAAATCAAATGCTTTAACGCCCAACAAAGCCTCCATTGCTAATTCAGCGTTGCGGGTACGGTAAATTTTGGTCATTGCATTCATGGCGCGAATTCGCTTTTCTAATTCTGCCAATTCTTCGTCAGTCACTAAATCAGTTTTGTTGAGCAAAACTACATCAGCGAAGGCAATTTGTTCTTGAGCTTCGTCGGCGTCCCAGTGCTGCCAGATGTGCTTGGCATCGACGACGGTGACAACTGCGTCTAGCAGCAATTGATTCCGCATATCTTCGTCTACAAAAAAGGTTTGAATTACTGGTGCGGGGTCGGCTAAACCTGTGGTTTCGATGACTATGTGATCGAATTTGTCTCGCCGCTTCATCAAGTTGCCGATAATCCTAATTAAATCGCCTCTGACTGTACAGCAAATGCAGCCGTTGTTCATCTCAAAAATTTCTTCATCGGCATCAATTATCAGTTGGTTGTCGATGCCTACTTCGCCGAATTCGTTGACGATGACTGCAACTTTTTTGCCGTGTTCCTGTGTTAAAATTCGGTTGAGCAGCGTGGTTTTGCCTGCACCTAAATAGCCTGTGAGAACGGTAACAGGAACTGATTCGATCGCCCTAGCAGTCACCATACTTGACCTCGATTATTGTACAATGATAACCATTATCGCTATTGTACACCAGACCTGCTGGTAGCGCCCACAATATCAAATAATATTAATAAATGGTTGGTGAGAGCTTGTCGGGGCGAGTTTTACCAATAATATTTGCTGCAATTCAAAATATCGATAAACCCGCCCCTCTCAGAGGACAATTAGTTGTTAATCATAGCTGCAATTCGATCGCGCTCTAACTCTCGACCGATCAGCACTAATTTGGTTTGGCGGAGTTCGGAAGGTTGCCAAGGGCGATCGTAAAAATATTCTATCCGCGAACCCACACCTTGCAACACCATCCTCATCGGTTTCTTGGGAACCGCCACAAATCCTTTAATCCGATAGATTTCCTCCTGCTGCATCAAGGATTGCAGTTTTTTCACCAATGCTTCAGGTTCAAATTCGCGATCGGCAATAAAGTAAGTCGAGTTAATATCATCATCATGTTCGTGTTCCTCCTCAGTGTCGTGGTGACTCGGACGAGACTCCAAATCATCCTCAACCGCCGCATTAAATCCCATTAGCACATCGGGGTTAATTTCGCCACCTTTGCAAGGCACAATTTTCACACTCGGACGTAACTCTTGCTGCAACCAGCTTTGGACTTTCTGGTGAGTTTCCGCATCTACGCGATCGACCTTCGTTAAAAGTACCATATCGGCACAGGCTAACTGGTCTTCAAACAATTCCTCGATCGGAGTTTCGTGATCTAAACTAGAATCAGCCTGTCGCTGTGCCATCAAAGCATCGATATCACCGACAAAAGTACCGCTAGCAATAGCTTCGCAATCGACAACAGCAACCACACCGTCTACAGTAGCACCCGTACGAATTTCCGGCCAGCGAAAAGCTTGAATTAAAGGTTTAGGAAGTGCGAGGCCCGAAGTCTCAATTAAGATACAATCAATTTGTTCTCGGCGCTTCAACAATTCCTGCATAGTCGGCAAGAATTCCTCTTGAACAGTGCAGCAAAGACAACCATTTGTTAGTTCAACAATATTGCTGCTAACATTTTCTTCTTCGTCGCAAACTTGGCAATCGCGCAGCAATTCTCCGTCAATACCGATTTCGCCAAATTCGTTCACCAGAACAGCAATGCGGCGACCTTGATTATTTTGCAATAAGTGGCGAATTAAAGTAGTTTTGCCGCTACCAAGAAAACCAGTGATGACAGTAACAGGAATTTTGTGCATTGATAATTTTGTGCTTATTTGATGGTGGGATATCTCGTTCCCAGGCAGAGCCTGGGAATGCTGATCTAGAGGCTCTGCCTCGCTGGAATAAAGGAGCGCTTTTAATACGAAGCAGATCCTCTGAGTATGCCTTACCAGGCCGAGATCGTAGGTAACAACTTAAGACTGAAACCTACAATAAAAGTCGCTTTTAGGCAAAGTCTAGATCCCCCTAAATCCCCCTTAAGAAGGGGGACTTTGAGAATATTTCTTGTCCCCCCTTATTAAGGGGTTAGGGGGGATCTAGATTTCGATAAAAACAAGAGAGACGATGGTTTGACGTTAAGTTGTCAGCAATGGGCAGAGCATGGTAACGAGAAAGGCTCTAATTTGCCAGCGGTGGAATTTTTGCTAAAACACCTTTTTTCAGAGCTTGAGGACGCTCAGACCAAGGCAACAAACCGTCCGGTTTAGCATAGTATTGACCCGCGCACTCGAGTACCGCCTCGACGCTTTCCGACTCATTTGCTGGTAAATCACCAAACAGATAAGTGTACTTTCCAACAGCAGCAAAAGACACCGCACAAGAGTGACTGCAAGCACTCATGCACTCAACCTCTTGAATTTCAAACTTATCAGAAAACTCCCAATCTTTAGCGAGTTGCGACAAATTTTCCATGAATTGTTGACCGCCGCTTTTACCTTCGCGCTTGCCGTTTTTCCAAACACTAGCGCAAGCAGTGCAAACAAATAGACTGTGCTTTGTGCGTACAGCCGTGTTAATTCCATCCATCATCCGTACCTCGCAGATGCGTTCAAAAGTGAGTTAGATATCGGCGGGCATTCTGACTTGAGAAACCACAAGGGTTTCATTACAGTTGCGGGACAGCGCCGGACTTGCACCGAACTTTCCCCGTTTCCTCTAACGGCTGCTCTCCGCTAGAACCGATCGCAAAATCACATCATACCGCACTTGCCGCATTTTTGGAAAAAAGTTATGTTGGTAATGTCGATCCATGCAAAAAAAATAACTCTTTGTGGAACAGACATCTTGCCTGTTGCTGACAGGATAAAAGCCCATCAAAAAAAAATCGCTGTTTGTTGTGGAACAGGCATCTTACCTGTTAATGACGGACTAGAAGCCCCTCCCACAAGAACATTACTACAAACTATATGAACGCCTTCCCCGATTTTTACCCTCACGGCTATCAGATTGAAAAAGAACTCGGACACAACAGTCTCGGCGGCAGAGTTACATACTTAGCAAAAAATACGAATACTCAAAAATTAGTTGTAATTAAGCAATTTCAATTTGCCCAATTAGGCGCTAGCTGGGCAGAATACGAAGCTTACGAACAAGAAGTTAAAGTTTTGCAAAAACTGGATTTTCCGGGCATTCCCCGCTATCTGGATTCTTTTCAAACTGACAGCGGTTTCTGCATGATGCAGGAATACAAAAATGCCGAATCTGCTGTCGCGCAGACTTTTTCCCTGCCGGATATCAAAGAAATCGCGATCGCAGCCTTAGACATTTTAGTTGACCTGCAATCTCAGAAACCGCCGATAATTCACCGCGACATTAAGCCAGAAAACTTGTTGATAGATGACGAACTTAATGTTTATTTAGTTGACTTTGGTTTTGCTAGGCTAGGAGGTGGAAATATCGGGGCTAGCAGCGTCGTCAAAGGCACGATGGGATTCATGCCACCGGAACAAATGTTCAACCGAAAATTAACCAAAGCATCCGACCTTTACGGCTTGGGAGCGACGCTAATTTGCTTATTAAGTGGTACACAATCGGGGGAAATAGGCAACTTGATTGATGATAATTATAGCATTCATTTCCGGCATTTAGTCCCGCCGTTACAGCGTGGTTGGATGAACTGGCTGGAAACAATGGTAGCGCCGAGATTGCAAGACAGATATCCATCGGCTGCGGATGCTTTAACTGCGCTAGAATCTTTGGATGTCAGCAGCTTGCCGAAAGTTAGAATTGAGCGCGATCGCATTCAATTCACCGCCGCAGAATATGGAGACAAAGTAACACAACTCGTTACCGTTAGCAACCCTATTCCCGATACAATTTTAGCAGGTCGATGGGAAGTAGCACCGCATCCGAACGATCCGCCACATACTCCTTACGACCACCCTTGCATCTCCTTTGAACCGCCAAAATTTGAGGGCAATGAGGTCAGGTGCAAAATAACGGTAGATACGAGCAAATTGCTAGCAAGTAAAATTTATCATCGCCAGATGATACTCCACGTTAATTCCGATCCAGATACCCATAAAATTGAGATTCAAGTTAAAACAGCTCCTCTTCTAGAACCCAAGCAAATGCCATATTTGTTTAAAGATAGAGGGAGTTTTATGTTGGTGTTTGTCTGCGTAGGTTGGCTGCTAAGCAACCCGATGGATCGAGGGATGTTTTTTACATTAATAGCTGTGCTACTTCCGGGTTTTGCGGCAGCAGAAAAGACGCTCTACACAGAAAAAGAAAAGACTCTATATACAAAAGTAAATAAAACTGTAAATTGGTTTCAATCTATCTTAGGAGCCACTTTAGGAATTACAGTAATATTTCTTGCAACGACTACTTTTTCCTCACTTGTTGGTAGTGTTTTTGGTAATAGTACGGGTAAAGAAATCGCTTTAATTTTTTGTTTGGTGATTTCAGCTATAGTTGGTGCTTCAGGTGGTTTTGAGAAGAGTAGGAGTTTGACAATCCTGGCTTTTGTAGCTTGTGGACTTTGGATTGTCTTTAATTTACCGTCGAGCATAGCAGTGATATTTGTCCTTTTAGTTACTAATTTGGGTTGTTTTAAGGTAGTTTATACCTTAGCTAAAGCCAGGAGTGACGAACAGATTAAAAGAGGTTTTTTCAAGAAAGATGCTGTAGCAATCGCATTTCTCACCGCTGGATTTTACATCACTTTAGGAGCCGTATTTCAACGGTACTTAAGGTTGGCAAATGAAATGGGATCGATCGAACCCTTAAAAGTTTTAGTTTTAGCAGCAAGTGCGACTGCTCCTCTCCTCGTCACCGCTATTCCATTACTTTACTTAATTGTTATTAAAAGAAACAGAATGATTGCTGCCTACCGCCAATCCAAGCCATTTTTGATTAAACCATAATCAACCGTTCCTACGAATAACTTTAGTTCAGATTATTCAAGAATTTTAAAGACTGAAGTCATTACTACAGACATTACAAATTTATGGACGCTTTTCCTGACTTTTCTAACTACGGCTATCAAGTAACTTGCGAACTCGGACACAATCGCGCCGGCGGGAGAGTTACCTATCTCGCTACCGAAATTAATACCCAACGTTCCGTCGCTGTCAAACAATTTCAATTTGCCCAAACAGGCGCTAATTGGGCTCAATATCAAGCGTGCGAACAAGAAATTAAGATTTTGCGAGAACTGGATCATCCCAACATTCCGCGCTATTTAGATTCCTTCCAAACTGCCTCGGGTTTCTGCATGGTTCAGGAATACAAAAATGCCAACTCTCTCGCTATTTTGCGTCAGCTAACACCGCAGCGAACCAAGCAAATTGCTATCTCTGTTTTAGAAATTCTCAAATACTTGCAAAACCGCGTTCCTCCAGTGATTCACAGAGATTTAAAACCGGAAAATATCTTGGTGGACGATCGCCTGAATGTCAGCCTTGTCGATTTCGGATTTGCTAGAATCGGCGGGGGAGAAGTGGCCGCCAGCAGCGTTGTTAAAGGCACTTTGGGCTTTATGCCACCAGAACAAATTTTCAATCGGCAGCTAACTGTTGCATCTGATTTATACAGTCTCGGCGCGACGCTAATTTGCTTGCTAATCGGCATCAATTCTACTGAAATTGGCAGTTTGATGGACGATACCGGGCGGATTAATTTTAAACATCACTTGCCGCAGCTAACTCCAGAATTCCTTGACTGGCTGCAAAAAATGGTGGAACCTAATTTCAAACACCGCTATCCTTCCGCAGATGCCGCCTTAAATGCTTTGATTCCCCTCGAAGTAGTTCAGCAGCGTAACAACTTAAAACTGGTATTCATATCAGTCGGAGTATTAACAGCAATTTCTGCTATTTTTATTCTGCTTTTTTGGAAATCTCCCGCACCTCAAACAGCAGTAGATATCAAGCGAGTAATCAACTCAGAAAATTTTAACCCTAAGACTCAAGTAATGTTAACTGACGAATTAGAATCAACGAAACTTAGGGATGTTTGGTCTTTGAAGCAAAACAAAAAAGTCTATTTTACTGTAAGCGCTGCTAACTTGCCAGAAGGAGAATATAGAAGTTATTGTAAGGTTGTCAACCCTCAAAAACTATCCGCAGCCCAAAGTGAATCTTATTTAAAAACGACGGGCGATCGATTAAATACTTGGTGTTGGTACAATTTTCAAAAGGATGACAAGCCGGGAAATTGGAAGTTTGAATTTTTTTTAGAGGGTGAAAGAGTGGCGCAAAATAGTTTCAAGGTCTTACCTTAAGATAGTTGTTCCGGGCTGGCAGTGAATTTCTTTGCCGTCAAAAGTTGGCGGATTCCAAGTTTCTGCATAACTTGCATTAATTCGATCGCTCTCGCAAATTGCAGCAATAGTTGTTATAATATTGCTGCCCTTTTCTTTAAAAGCAAACACTGCGCCAGTGTAAGATTTCTCGATACTCATATCATTAGGTTGGGCAATCGCGATCGCGCTTTCAAATTGTGCTGGTCTGCTGTGATTGTGCCTAGTTTGAACCGGGCCCATTGATGAGACGAGCGTGTAATAATAGTTATTGGTCTCTTCTTTAATTCCAATACCCAATTTTGCAATGGAATCGCTAAATTGACCGTATTCTGCATAGTAAGCTTGCTGCGCTATATTGATGCTTGAAATATATTGTATGGCTTCAAAAAAATTCTTACCCCTTGAGGGGGACGGGGGCGGGACGATCGTATTGAATTGAAAATCGTAAAATGACGCCATGACGCCAGCCACAACCGCGGTGTAAATTGCAATCCTCGGCAGCAAACTGGATACTGACAAGCTCGATTTTTGACTGGCTTTAGCTACATTGACTGACATTTTTTTAACTGTCATAAACTAAAATTTGCCAAGCTTGTAGGGTGCGCCACAAGCACCCTATAAACTATAAATTATGCAGTTTCGTGCTGTTTGTGCCATGCGGGATGCCACAGCAATTCAGCAGTCGATCGCTTCTCGACCATTTCAGGAGTAATCATACAGTTAGCCACATCCTTGCGAGAAGGCAACTCGTACATCACATCCAGCATTAACTCTTCTAAAATGCTGCGGAGAGCTCTCGCGCCAGTTTTGCGACGATAGGCCTCCTGGGCGATCGCCCGTAGCGCTTCCGGCTGGAATTCCAATTCCACGCTGTCCATCTTCAACAGCTTTTGATACTGCTTCACCAGCGCATTCCGGGGCTCAGTCAATATCTGCATCAAAGCTGCCTCATCCAGCGGCGAAATCACCGTTACCACCGGTATCCGCCCCACAAACTCAGGAATCAAACCAAACTTGACTAAATCGTCCGGCTGTACCTGCTGCAAAATATCAGCCGCCCGCTTGTCTTTCGCCGGCAAAGTCGAGTTGCTGTCGCTTTCCGTTGGCTGAATAAAGCCCAAAGATTTTTTGCCCAAACGCTGTTCAACTATTTTTTCCAAACCGACAAAAGCACCGCCACAAATAAATAGAATTTTGCTAGTGTCAACTTGAATAAAATCTTGATAAGGATGTTTGCGGCCGCCTTGCGGGGGAACATTAACCACTGTTCCTTCCAACATTTTTAGCAGTGCTTGCTGCACACCTTCTCCCGATACATCCCTGGTGATCGAAGTGTTTTCGCTTTTGCGAGCAATCTTGTCAATTTCATCAATATAAATAATGCCCCGCTGCGCCGATTCGACATCAAAATCGGACATTTGCAACAGCCGCAGCAAGATATTTTCTACATCGTCGCCGACATATCCAGCTTCTGTCAGTGTCGTCGCATCCGCTACCGCAAAGGGCACTTCCAGCATTTGCGCCAAACTTTGCGCTAACAAAGTTTTGCCACAACCTGTGGGCCCGACTAGCAGGATGTTGGATTTTTGCAGTTCTACATCGCTGTCAGGGGAAGACTTCTCGCTATCTTTAGCTTGGTCAACGCTCAAGCGCTTGTAGTGGTTATAAACTGCTACAGAAAGGACTTTTTTTGCTGAATGCTGGCCGATGACGTGGTTGTCTAAATGCTGCTTAATCTCTGTTGGTTTCGGAATTTGAGCTAAAACGATTTTCGATTTGTTGGATCGACCCGGGCGCCGCGTTCCTTGTCCCTGAGACTCTCGCACCTCTGATTGGGGAATCTGTTGACCAATTGTTTTACTGGAGTCAAAGAACTCCTCCTCTAAAATTTCATTGCACAGTTCCACGCATTCATCGCAAATGTAGACGCCGGGCCCAGCTATTAACTTGCGGACGTACTCTTGCGACTTGCCGCAAAAGGAGCATCTGAGATGGGAGTCATATTTTGACATATTTGCCTCTTAATTTACGGTTGCGGTTGCTTGTTTCGACTGGGGAAGTTGCCGCGGGAGCGACCTTAGCTTTGCCCTAGAAGGGTTTCCCGATCGGACACCCAAGCCAGTCCAGCTTCGCGATCTCTATTTCTAAGTTAACACTTTTGAGGCTTTAGTCATTAGTGATGAGTGATTCGATCCAAGTTAAATTTTTAATTTTCACTGGGAAGTAAAGTGGCACGGGCTTACCATTTTTTATATTCCAAAAATTTTCCCGACATAATTATTTTCACTCGATCGCCTTTTGGGTCTGCTTCTTTCTCGATATCCAAAGTAAAGTCGATCGCGCTCATAATCCCGTCACCAAATTTTTCCTGAATTACTGCTTTGAGGGGCATCCCATAAACCTGGATAATTTCATAGAAGCGATAAATCAGAGGGTCTACTGGAACTCCGGCATCCAAAGAACCTTTTAACGGAGGTTCACAGAGAACCGCAGCCGTCTCGCTATCTAGTCCTAAAACCGAGACAATTTTCTCGGCTTCATCTTGTGATGCGGTAGCTTGACGGTAAATAAGCGCGGCAATCCAAACTTCGTCGCGCCCTAAAACTTTTTCCAAATCTGCAAAACTAATTCCCTTAGCTTTTTTAGCCGCCAAAAGCTTTTCTGTAATTCCTGAAATTGCCATTAAATATTCTCCCCTTCACTTCTGTGTTAGATGTGAAATATCTCTCACATTTTGGTAGTTTTGTCAATAGTTAAGTTGAGAAAAAAATCGAATTGATAGCTCGGAACAGCAGAAAAAGTTGGTCTCGTTAGCCCCCACAACTCATACAATTTGAGATTTGAGATTTGAAATGTTAGATTGGCAATGACTGATGACTACCAGGGTTGAGAGCTAGTCAACAGTTGCATTCTTTATTCCAACTGGTATCACAACCGATAAATCCTAAAATAACTCATAACTGTCCTACGACAATGGTACAGTTGGCAGTATATGTAATAAAAGTTACACCCGCAAAGGCCTTCGGCATTCGGCAAACGGCTGAATTTTGATCCTGCTAGCCTGAAGCTCAATCCTCGCTCACGCAGCCAAAGCCCCTTTACCACTCAAAACCGGCAACTCACAAAAGTATGGAGATTCAGACCAAAGATTACACGATCCAGTACGATCGCGCTACGCAAACAGTCACCTGTAGCGGCTCGTTCCGACTCAGCCAGGTGGAAGAATACGCACCGATCGTCGATCTGCTCAACGAAGTGGCTGACTCCTGCCCAAACACCGTTACTCTAGACTTGCGAAAGCTAGAATTTTTAAATAGCTCTGGAATTAATATTGTCTCAAAATTTGTGATCAAAGTGCGCCAGCAAAAAAATATTCAAATCGCCATCAAAGGCTCTAAAGAGATCCCGTGGCAGATCAAATCCCTGAAGAACTTGCAGCGGCTGATGCCTTCCTTGCACTTAGAATTCGAATAGCAACGATAAAAGGTAAAGATGAATCGTCGGCTAAGTCGGGGAACCAGGATGAGGGTGGCTGAAGTTAATCGGAATAAGTCATAGTTAAACTAGCACAAAACCCTAAAAAACTTCAGAACCGACTAAAAATTACCAATTTTCAATTGCTATGCAGGAAGAACCCTCGACAGAACAGCTACTATTCGACGTTCAGCGGCTGAGTGCGGAACTTGAAAACTTGAAGCGCGAAAAGGTTGACCTAGAACTTTTGCTGGAGACTACCACCGAACATTCAGATACGATGGAAGCTCACTTGCTGAGCAAAGCTCAGTTGGCGCTGCGTTCCAGCGAAGAGCAGTTTCGGGCGATCGCCTCGGCAACTCCCGTGCCGATATTAGTTTCTCGCCTCTGTGACGGCTTAATTATGTATGCGAACGCTCAATTGGCTTCTCTCCTGAACATACCTCTAGAAAAATTGATCGGCTGCACCACTCCAGACTTTTACTTCAACCCCGCCGATCGCCCAAAGGTACTTGAGGCACTTGCTAAAGAGGGATACCTGCAAAACTACGAACTCCACTGCAAAAAATCAGACGGCAGCGCTTTCTGGGCGATGATCTCGGTTCAGTCGCTGGTGTTTAACGGACAGCAGACGGCATTGTGCGTCTTGTACGACCTCACCCAGCGCAAGGAAGCAGAACAAACCCTCCAAGAAAGCGAAAAGCGTCTCCGCCGCCAGAGTTTGGCTTTGTTGCAGCTAGGTAGGCAGAGGACTCTCAACAGCGGTGCGCTGAATGTGGGAATTCGCGAAATTACCGAGGCTGCTGCCCGGACTTTGGATGTGGAAAAAGTCAGCGTCTGGCTTTACAACCATGGAAGATTTGGAAATCGCTACCCCAGCGATCCGCAACTAAATTTTACAGAGAGAGTTCTCGCCCAGAACCAAACAGAGGCACTCGGTACAGAGGCCACTGCCCCAGAGCAACACGAGGGGGTTAATCATTCTAAGTTTAAAATCCCCAACCCCAAATTAGTTTGTCTCGACTTGTACGATCGGACCCAGGAGAATCATTTGAGCCGGGAGTCCATATCGGCAAGCGATTTAAATTTATCAATTTTAGATGTGGAAGGAGACGCACCGGGCGAAAATTTGCGATCGGACAATGCTTTAGAACCTACGACAAAGACTCAAAACTCTCTACACACAAATTTGTCCCACTCATCTTCGCTAGCCGAAAATTCCGCTGTGCGGCCAAATGCCAGCAAGCCCAATTCATCCATATTAAATGTAGCAATTAGGCTCGGTGGCCAGATCGTGGGCATCCTCTCTCTGGAACATATCGGCGCGCCCCGCCAGTGGGCTCTGGAGGAGCGCACCTTCGCTGATTCTTTGGCAAATTTGGTAGCGCTGGCGATCGAAGGATTTGAGCGCCAGCGGGCTCAGGAAGCCCTCTCCAAAGCTAAAGCGCAGCTAGAAATGACCGTCGATCAGCGCACCGCTCAACTCACCGCCGCCAATAAACTGCTCCGCATCGAAATTGCCGAGCGCAAAAGAGCTGAAATAGCCTTGCAAGAAGCCTTACACAAAGCTGAAGCAGCTTCGAGAGCTAAAAGCACTTTTTTAGCCAATATGAGCCACGAGCTGCGGACACCGCTAAACGCGATTATCGGTTACAGCGAAATGCTACAAGAAGAAGCACGGGAAACGGGACTCGAAGACATCATTCCCGATACCCAAAAAATTTATAACGCCGGCAAACATTTGCTCACTTTAATTAACGATATTCTAGACCTTTCTAAGATAGAAGCCGGTCGGATGGAGCTTTATTTAGAAAAATTTGACCTCAGTAATTTAATAGAAGAAGTCGTTGCCACTTTGTACCCTTTGGTCGAAAAAAATCACAATCAATTGCAAGTTTATTGCTCTGAAAATTTGGGGGTGATGTATGCAGATTTGACTAAAGTCCGGCAAATTCTGTTTAATTTGCTATCCAATGCCCTGAAGTTTACCGAAGGTGGAACGGTGCTGTTGAGCGCGACTCGCGAACCAGCAGGCGGCAGCGATTGGGTTTATTTGCAGGTATCTGATACGGGGATTGGAATGTCGGCAGAACAGCAGCAGGGTGTGTTTGAACCTTTTATTCAAGGGGACGCTTCGACTACTCGCAAGTACGGTGGCACCGGTTTAGGATTGGCCATTAGCCGCTTGTTTTGTCAGATGATGGGCGGCGATATCACTGTTGAGAGTCAGTTGGATGTTGGCTCTACTTTTACTGTTCACTTAAAGGCAGAAGTTGATATTAGTTAGAAGCAAGTTGGGCAACTAGAAGTGTAAGGGATTTAAGGGATTTAACGGGTGGGTTATGCCAGGAATTTTGTACCGGATTTAACCGATTTAACGGATGATAAAAGAGGGAAGCATTCCCCAATCACCCACTCCCCCCTTACAAATTAGCTATTACAAATTACCAATTCCCTTTTTAATTGTGACACCGATCGCGATCGACCTCTGTTGTCGATCACACAGTAGCATTTTTTTTCAGCCTAGAATACCTATATTATTCCAAGATTGTCCTGCAGGCACGATCGGGCGCCTCGCTGCATTTACAAATCCCACCTCAACCTAATTAAGGCGGTGGGGGGTTGCTTCCAGAAAGGCAATTTGGTAAAAGTAATGCTATGGTCGCGAAGCAGTAGAAGGGAAAAGTTAACAGGAAATCAGGAAGTTTCAAAAGTCTCTGGACGCAGAAACACAATTCTGCTTTTTGCCTTCATACTGCTTCTACTGGCGAGATAGCACTGCTGCTGAAAGCAATGCACAATTTCTCAGAATCAAAGGAGTGCATCTACATGATTAAACCTTGCAGTCAACCGCTAAAAATAAATCCTTTTACTTGTTATCGCGATCCGGCTACAGGCAGGTGGACTACTGTAGTTACAAGTGTTCCAAACACTTGCGAAACAGACTCTAGTTTAAAAGCAGAAGCCGAAGGCGCAAACGAAGGTAAAGCAGAAACGATCCTTTCTCCTTCGCCTGCTGTCTCGGTGTCGAAAAAAGTCCTTTCTTTCTCCCTGCCTCAGTTTAAACACCGTGCCAAAAAATCTGCTGTTAGTGTCAGCAGGTAGCTATCGCAGGGGTCTAATCTAGTTTCCACGGTTAGTCCCCGACGATCGCCAAATAAAAAAAACGAACTTATCCATAGCCTAAACTGCCAAAAAGCGATATACTGGCAGCAAACTTTCTCCTTCAATATCCGTGAAGTATTTGCTCGATCGCTGCCTCCACTTTGTATGGACAGACCGACCAATTCGCCAGCGGGGAACAGTCATCATTGCTATCCCCATGATTTTTCTGTTTGCTTCGCTGCTAGCAATTGCCGGTCTCCGGGATAGTGCCCTACACATAAGAAAGCGAGCAGATACTAATAAGGCAATACTTCAGGAAACTAACCGCTTGATAACCATGGTGGTGGATGCGGAAACGAGCGTTAGGGGTTATGGCTTGACGAAGCGCCGCGAATTTCTATTACCATACTTAGAAGCAAAGAAGAGTTTGCCTCCGCTGCTGGCTAAACTTAAGGTATTGGTTCAAAAAAACAAACTGGAACCTCAGCGATTTGAAGAAATAAAAAAAAGTACCGAACAGCAAATAAATTTCTTGCAAAACACTTTGAATAAGCTGGACAGTTCGGCAACAAGGATGCAGTCGCCGGAAATAATTCAGGTGTTTGCTCAAGGCAAATTGAACATGGATAAGCTGCGGACAAAAATTAATGCCTTTTCTGATGTCGGCGAAGCCTACCAGAAAACTGTAGATCTGCAAGTAGGTGAGTTGGTAGACTTCATTAATTTTGTGCAAGTTGCGGGTTTGCTTTCCGGCTGTTTGGGTGCAGGGGCCTCCTGGTATTTATTTGATAGTTTAGAGAAGGAATTAAAAAAGCGGGAAGCTGGCTTGGAAGAAAGTAAAAGTCGCATTCAAGCTGTAGTAGACAATGCGGCTGACGGTATTATTACTTTGGACGCACAGGGAAATATTGAGTCTTTTAATAGGGCAGCAGAAAAAATTTTTGGCGAGAAAGCCGATCGAATAATTGGCTCTAACTTGCGGGGGCTGATCGCTCAACCGCTGCCGCATAGCAGCGTGGGGGATTATTCGGTCGAATATTTTGTGTTACATCCAGATACTACGCTGAAGACTTACCAGCAAGAAACGGTTGGAATTCGACACGACGGAACGAAGTTTCCGATGGAGTTAGCTGTCAGCGAAATGCGTCTGGCAAATCAACACTTGTTTATTGCGATTTGTCGCGATGCCAGAGGACGAAAACAAGCCGAGGAAACTCTGCGAAAGCAAGCGCAAATGCTGGATTTGGCAAACGATACGATCGCGGTACTAGACTTGAATGGGGCAATTTCTTATTGGAATTTGGGGGCGAAGTGGCTCTACGGGTGGCGGAAGTCGCAAGCAGTAGGAAAAAATATTCACAAGCTTTTACAAACAGAATGGACCCAACCTTTTGAGGTAATTCAAAAAGTATTTTTCGAGAAGGGTTCTTGGCAAGGAGAACTTGTGCGAACCAAAAAAGACGGTACAAAAATAACGGTGGCAAGCCGCTGGACTTTGCAGTACGACGAGCAAGATCAACCGATTGCTATTTTGGAAATCAGCAACGATATTAGCGATCGCAAACGCTCAGAAATTGCTTTGGCCGAAAGCGCGCAGCGGTTTCGCGCTACTTTTGAGCAGGCTGCAGTCGGCATGGTTCAAGCGAGTGTGGAAGGCAAATTTCTGTTAGTCAATCAAAAACTATGCGAAATTTTGGGCTACAGCCGCCAAGAATTGGTGGAGAAAAGATTTCAGGATATTACTTTGCCTGGAGATTTGGCAAGCGAACTGGAACTTTTGCGCCAATTGTTAGCAGGAGAAATTGAAAATTTCTCTCTAGAAAAGCGCTACATCCGCAAAGACGGCGAGTTGGTGTGGGCAAACTTAACGGTTTCGCTGCTGCGAGAACAAGATGGCAGTCAATTTCTGATGAGTGTGGTTGAAGATATTAGGGATCGGAAACAAGCGGAGGAATCGCTGCGCTTACGTGCTCAAGAATTGAGGTTGACAGCCCAAAATCTGGCTCAAACGACGAATGTTTTAAGAAAGCGAAATCAAGAATTAGACCAGTTTGCTTATGTAGTGTCTCACGATTTGAAAGCGCCGCTCAGGGCGATCGCAAATCTCAGCAGTTGGATAGAAGAAGACCTCAGCGAGTCGATGACAGAGGATACTCTGCACCAAATGAACCTGCTGCGCGGCAGAGTGCACCGCATGGAAGGTTTGATTGAGGGATTACTGCAATATTCCCGCGTCGGACGGATTCAAGTGCCTTCAGAAATGGTAAAAGTTGATAATTTATTAGCAGAAATTATTGATTCGTTGGCGCCGCCGTCTGAATTTGAGGTGAAAGTTGAACCGGGAATGCCAACTTTTGTGACCGAAAAATTACCGCTACAGCAGGTTTTTTCTAATTTAATTAGCAACGCAATTAAGCACAACCGAGCTGAATCGGGTCATGTAACAATATCGGTTAAAGAGTTAGATGATTTTTACGAGTTTTCTGTAGAGGATGACGGGCCGGGGATTGCTCCTCAATATCACGATAAAGTTTTTGTGATTTTTCAGACCTTGGAAGCTCGCGATAAAGTAGAAAATACTGGGATTGGTTTGTCGCTAGTGAAGAAAATAGTCGAAGGTCAAGGGGGCAGTATTTTCCTAGAATCTGCTGAAGGCGAGGGAGCAACTTTTCGGTTTACTTGGCCGAAACAATCTATTAGCAAAGACGGAAAATAAAACAACTCTAAACGTAGGCTGTGTAGCGAACACGGCGATTCAAAAAGTAAATGTAGGGTACACCCGGACTGCCGAGAACCAGATAGCGACTGTTTAAACTGCATCACAACGGATTTCGATGATAAATCCATCAGGATCGTAAAAGTAAATGCCGCGTCCTGTAGCGCGAGTGACTGGGCCGCTATCGATCGCAATTTGATTTGACTTTAGCACTTCCAGAGCGCGATCGAACAAAGCCGGATCAATATCGAAGGCTAAGTGGTTGGCGCGAGTAAAAGCTTTCTCCGGGTCGGGGTTTGGCGGTTCTAAGTCTGGCTGCCAAAATAAGTCAATAACTGTGTCGTCAGGGGTAACGAAATTAGCGACTTTACCAGCGGCTACCATTTCTGTTAAAGTTGCGGGAATTTCTGCACCTGTTAGTTCGTGCAGGCCGAGAATTGTACCGTAGAAGTGGCGGGAAGCTTTCATGTCGCGCACGTTTAAAGCGATATGGTGAACCCGGCGCAAATTCCCCGGCGCGAGGGCAATTTTGACGTTGTTTTCGGTAGTTTGCATAATTGTCAATTGCGAATGTTCAAATTGAATGCAGTTTGATTTATTCAGATGGTGCCCTGTAAAATAAGCATTTTAATTTGGTAGTAAGGACTGGAACCCTTCGATTTCTATAAGGACTTCAATCCTCATTACCTGAATTTTTATTCGGGTTGTGCGATCGCACATCATATCCATTAATATTATTTTTCTTTAGGAAACGATGCCATGCCTACAAATAGCATGGCTAGACCACCTGCCAGAATTGCGAAAGCAAGTACACCTACAACTAAATCTAATCCCGATGTATTTTCCATTAAATTAAACTGTTCTCCAATTAAATACAATCATCGGTATTTGTTCATGGTTGAGTGCTTGCACACTATGGGGAATATCAGAAGAGAAAAATTAGCTCTTAACTTATTAGAAAAAAGCCTATTAATTTCTTCCGTCTTCCCTAAACATCCATCCCTTAAATCAGTTAAATCCTGTACACAGCTTAGTTGCCGAACTTCTTATTTTGCCAATTCTCGCTCAACAGCAGCGATTAGTTCTGGCGAATCGGGGCCAATACTGCTGCGGAATCTGGCGACCACTTCACCCTGTTTGCTAACTAAAAATTTCTCAAAATTCCAGGAAACCTCACCCTTGGGATCGACTGCACTCGTAAGCTTAGCGTATAGCGGGTGCTGCTGAGTGCCTTTAGCGCGTACTTTGTCAAATAATTCAAAGCTGACACCGTATTTAGTAGTACAGAAATCCACGATTTCTGGATTACTTCCGGGTTCTTGACCTCCGAAGTCGTTGCAGGGAAATCCTAAAACACGGAGTCCAGCCGCACTGTACTTCTGGCTCAATTCTTCGAGTCCTTTGTATTGAGGTGTATAGCCACATTTGGAAGCTACATTAACTATCAAGAGTACCTTGCCCGCGTACTCTCCTAGCTGCTTGTCTTCGCCTGCGATCGTTTTGACTTTAATGTCGGAGATTGTGCTGGGCATTTTCAAATACTTTTAAATTTTACCACCACAATTTTACCGCAAGTCGGTACAATTTTGTCTAGAGGCCGATCGCTAAAAATTTAAATATCCTGGTCAGGGCGGGTTTACGGATACCGGGCTTATATTAGAGATATTGGTGAACCCGCCTCTACCAAAATCACGGTTAAATTACGGAACACGAGCTTAGTAGATAGCGGTGAACTTTCCCTACAGCATCTCTCGCCACAGTTAGCTATTAGATTTAAGTTTATTGCTAATAGCTAGAATCTAACGGAAAAGGACGAATATTTTAACTCTCTGAATGGTGTTCCGTCATCCATTTTTGGTAAGTATCCTCAAGTTGCTTGTCTTCGAGAACGAGTTCTAGACGGACTTTGACGCAACCGTGACGGGGTTGAGAGGCGATAGAATTTAAGATCTTGCTAGCTTTCTGCACAGAGGTAAATTCAGCCTTAACTGTCGGTTCTTGGCGAGCGCTCTGAATCTCCGTCAAATCTATACCGGTGATGTTTCCCTCACCTAAATCTATTTCTGCCAACACCTTCGGATCGTCGCCGACTTGTTCGACAATCAGCTTTTCCCACTGGATAGGCACTTGTACCATCCGAGTTTCAATTTCTTTACGCACTATGACTTCGCCGACTTTGCGCTTGCTGCGATTGATCACCAATCGTTCTTCTAGCAGGCGAATTACTTCTTGATCGACAATATCCAAGTTTTCCTCATCCTCATCTGTCTCCAAATTTGGATCAGTGAGATCGGCATCTGTTAAATTTGACATAACTGTTGAGGGATTTGTTAACTCACTGTTGCTAAATTCACTAGGCCTTTCAGAGGCGTTTTCTAAATACGGATGCTCGCCATTAGCCGACACGACTGGCAGCAGATCGACTTGATCCGAATTAATAGTTACAAACAGCGCTTTTTGGTGATAATCTACTTTTTTGAGCAGCTTAATACTTAATAAAAAAGTGCGGGTATTTTCGCTGCCTAGCCCGACCACCACAAAGTTTAACTGACCGTTAGTATCAAAATAGACATCTTTAACTTGGCCTACTAAGTGACCTTGGTTGTCTTTGACGGTAAAACTTTTTAGCTTAGTTCTGACTTTTTCAGGCACCCGGTTGAGACGGGTTATTGATTTGGCAGTTGCTATCTTTTCGGCTGATGCTCGACCGTTCATTTTTTAAACTTTCCTGCTTAGGGATTTTTATTATGAATTGGTAAGGGGAAATTGGTAAAGGCGGGGAAAGTGCATAAACGTTGCCAAAACCAGACAAGTTTTGTACCCCCCCGCCCCTCACATAGGAATTGCACGATCGCTACCAATCCAATCAAACCTGCGCGGTGACAGAATTATGTCATTAAGGCGCAATTCCTATGCAATAGCTGTTGCGGTTGGTTTAGATCTTCGGATTTTTATTATCTACAACCGCAGTTCCATCAGTCTTAACGTCTAATTCTTCACGACGCAAGGTTTCTTCGCCCTCAACCGTGCTGCGAACAACTTCTTTTCTGACGTTAACTTCTTCCCGGACGAAAGCTTCCTTGTGAATGTCGGCCGTTTCTTCGTAGACTTCCATGCGTGCAACTTCCCCTGATTGGAAGTCAGCCTCACCGACTGAAACTACTCGACCCGCTTCTACCGGGGTTACTCGATCGATTACGACTCGTTCTTTTTCAATTGGTACTGAAGCTCGCGCTGTTTCAGTTTCCACGCGCTTGCCAACTGCTACTTCGCCTGTTTTTGCGCGGTGTTTGTTGGCAATCAAGCGTTCTTCATAAAGCTTGAGATTTTGGTGCTGCTGTTCGTTGGTTTCGTAAAGGGGGCGGTCGATATCGTAGCTGTAGCTGCTGCGATCGTAGCTCGCAGGAGTTGCAGTGCTGGCAGCGCCAGTTCCTTGATTGCGGTAAACGCCTCTTACCTGTTCTTCGCGATCGTAATCTACTGCTTCTAAATCATTGTAAGCCGGCAATTGTTCTGCTTGAGCTTTGTTGCGAAGACCTGTGGCGTGGACGCGACGGGCTCCATAGTCGAAGCGAGCCGAGCCGATTGGCAACAATACTTTTTTGCCAAAAATCCAAATACCGGTGTCAATTACCAGATAGCGGAAACGACCAGTGTCATCAACCAAAGCATCATAAACAGTGCCTACTTTTTCATCAGAGTCGCCAGCATAAACATCAAATCCCTTGATGTCGTCTCCAGCAAAGATTTCTTCCTGATAGTTAGGATAAAATTCTGCTAATCTTTGAAGTGCCATGTGTTTTTTCCTCTTTTCTCTACTTAAGTTAATAGTAGAAATTAATTCGCTAACTTCCCTCTCCCTAAAGTCAGAAGTGTATAATTTAGGTTGTTTAATACTATAGGAATACTACGGCATCTCTGCTTCTATGCTAGCGCACTCAGCTATTTTAAAGATTGTAAAACTCTACAATCGTCAATCTTATAACAAGTATTAAAACTCAAAGCCAACCGTAAGGATACTGCCTTGCTGCGTCCTACTACCCTTGCAGGATACTCCTTTGCATTGTGCCTACTGTTAATAATTGTTAACTATGTGGTGAAAAATCAGCATTACATAGTATTACCAAAATATCAAAGCCCCTCATCTTGCACGAGAGGGGCTTCAGGAAAGCTAGAAATTTTAAGTTCAAAGTTGATTGAATTGAGTTCTGATAGCTTCTATCCGACTGCGGTTAACTCCCAAATCCGACTGTCCCAGACGCGAAGCCGATCGCACATGGATGACTTTTGCTTCATCATCTACCAAAAATTCCACGTCATCAACAAACCCCATCAAAGCACTGGTGAACTCTGCATACAGGTAATTATCAGTTGCCGTGATAATTTTAGTTTTTCCATAGGACTCGATCGCCCCTTTGAGCTTTGCCATAGCTTCCGCAGCGGACGAAGTGTATGCCAAAGGCTCAATTTTGTGTTCGGCATCTTGACTGAAGCTGCTGACGCAGTTGGGGGAATTCGGGCACGCTGCGAGTTTTCCTGACTGAATCCCAATATTGGCAGGTCTTGTTCCAGCAAACATTGTTTTTTCTCCGGGTATAGCGATAAAAGTAGCGATCGACAGTACCGCTACTGCTAGCAGTGATATTAAAATAACCAGGACTTTTTTCCATGCTGTCGGCGATTTTGTTTCAACTGTTTGCAAAGGATTAGCCCTCCTGAAAGTATAAATGCGGTCTACTTTTCATATTAATTGAAATTAACATCAAAAAATTAAAAAGATTTTTTTTGTTCTTCAATTAACCAGTAAGTCAGCATTCTTCCTTTACCTTTAATCGGGATATGACCCCGTTCTTCCAAAACAAACTGCTCTTTCAAACGCTCGTAAGTCGCCGCCGTTACTTGAATTTTACCAGGCAATCCGTTAGACTCCATACGTGAAGCAACATTAACAGTATCACCCCACAAATCATAGCTAAATTTACTAATCCCAATAATTCCAGCCACCACCGAACCGCTGTCAATTCCAAGCCTCAATTGAAAATTTTCTCCCATTTTGGCATTAAACCTTCTCAATGCTGCCTGCATCTCCAAAGCTAAAAGTGCGATCGCCTCAGAGTGATCCTCCCGCGGCGTCGGCAAACCCCCAACCACCATGTAAGCATCCCCAATCGTCTTAATCTTTTCCAACCCGTGCAATTCAGACAACCTATCGAACTCCGAGAAAATCCCGTTCAAAATTTCTACCAACTGTGTCGGACTTTTGTGAGCCGAGAACTCTGTAAAACCCACCAAATCAGCAAACAAGACGCTCACCTCATCAAAATGCTCCGCTATCAACTTTTGCTCTTTTTGCAAGCGATCCGCAATAGGTTTCGGTAAAATATTCAGCAGCAATTTCTCGGTTTGTCCTTGCTGCACTTTCAGCGCTGCTTCAGCTTGTTTCCGCTGAATCAACGAACCGAGCTGCGTAGCAACCGCGCTCACTAATTCCAACAAGCGCGGCTGACATTTCAGAACTTTTTCGCGATAAAAAATCAAAATAGCTAACACTTGGTTGTCCGCCAATATTGGCACCCCAAAAGCCGCTTTTAATCCCACACTAGCCGCAATTTCCGCTCGTAAAAAAACTTGTTCCGGTGCACTAGAAACATCATCGATCCATTCAGACTGCTGCGACTGCCAAATCCTGCCTGGGAGTCCCACACCGGGAGCAAAAATTAACTGCCAACTTGTTTGTCGGAATTCGGCAAAACTCAAGTCGCTGACGTACCTGCCTGTAGCGCATTTTAAAAAGCCCTCACTGCAAGGAATCCAAGCTTCGCCCAGATTCCATTCAATAGTTTGGCAAATTAAACCTAAAATTACATCTATAGCCGACTCAAAATCCTCAGATTTGCTAATAGCTTGAGTGGCTTGAAGCAGCAATCTTGTTTCCATTTCCACCTGGTGGCGTTCAGCGATTTCCTGGTGCAACTGGATATTTTGAGCGGTCAATTTTTGATTTTTTTCTTGCAATTGCATTTGCAATGAACGCACAGTAAGTTGATTGCTCACTCGCGCCAATACTTCTTTGACCTGAAAAGGTTTGGTGATATAATCGGCTCCGCCCACTTCAAAAGCTTTTGCTTTATTTATTCCTTCTTCTAACGCGCTGAGAAAAATAATGGGAATTTCCCTAAATTGCGATTGTGATTTTAATTTTTTACATAGTTCGTAGCCGTCAATATCCGGCATCATAATATCGAGTAAAATCAAATCTGGTGCACTAGATTGAATAGCATCTAACGCCGAAAAACCATTAGTAACCGGGCGAACTTTATAGCCATTTTTTTGCAAAATTCTAATCAACAAACGCAGATTATCTGGCGTATCGTCAACTACTAAAATATCTGCTTGATAGTTTTCAGTTTGTTCCGCCTTCATCTGCATTATCTGATTCCTCCGCCTCGGCAATTAAATTGAGAATTTTCTGGTAATCAAAATTATCGAGATGACCCTGGAGGATTTCCGCCAATTCAGGATGAGGCTCCCTTATTTCGTCGATTGTCCTGACAATTAAGTCAAAATCAGCACTGCGGATTACCTGCTTCATGTTGTCTATCCATTCTGCGGGAAGTGTAGGTAAATAAGCAAGCGCAGCATTAGGGAGGGAGCCAGGTAAATTATTTCGATCGCCTATAGAGATCAAGTCCGTTGAGTTAGAGTAGAGATACTTCACCCCCAAATGTTTGTGGATAGTATCAAATATATCTGTTTTGCGAAAAGGTTTACTAATAAAATCGTCGCAGCCGACCAATAAAGCAAACGCTTGCCTCCCTTCAATTGTACTAGCTGTCAAAGCAATAATCTTTGGAATCGGGGAGTCGGGATGGGAAATATTCGTTTCTCCATTTCCTTGCGGCTGTTGCTCTCTCTGCTTGATTCTAGCCCTAATTTGTTTAGTAGCTTCGTAGCCGTCCATCACTGGCATTCGCACATCCATCAAAATTAAGTGCGGATGCCAAGTTTCCCACATTTCTATTGCTTCCTGGCCGTTGGTGGCTTGTTCCACCCCGAAACCCAAAGGAGAAAGCATTTTGACTAAAAGTTGACGGTTGTCTTCGCGATCGTCCACAATTAAAATCCGGTAGCACAGTTGATTGGGCTCCAACCCACTAACTTCGCGGTTAAGCTGCTGATCTGGAAGCTCAGCAGCATAAACTGCACCGACTGGAATTTCAAATTTAAAAGTGGTGCCGAGTTCCAGTTGACTTTCTACAACAATCTCTCCTCCCATCAGGCGGACAAACTGACGGCTGATCTTCAATCCTAAACCCGTACCTTTCTGATTTTTTTGACCGGAAGCTGTTTGCACAAAAGCCTTAAAAATATTTCCCAATTCTTCCGGAGCCATGCCAACTCCTGTATCTTGAATTTCAAACAGAAGGAAAAAACCAGGCACAGTTAAATTCTCAGCCTCATCCCTCCATCGAACCGTTGCGACATCACTGCTAGTTCTCGAAAAATCCCGAATACTTCTTGTGGTATCAAAGCAAGCTGTGGGACTATCCAATAAATCCAGAAATCCCGATTTTTCTAACTTTATAACTCTTAAAATAATTTCGCCTGTTTGTGTAAAGTTAATCGCATTACTCAGAAGATTAATCAGCACTTGTCGCAGTTTAATATCATCGGTTCGCACGTACTGAGGAACGTCAGCATCGCGCTGAAAACGCAACTGCAATTCTTGATTCTCAACCCGCAGTTGAAACATATCTTGCAAATCGTCAAGCAAGCGGTAGAGGTCGAAGTCTGTGGGGTTGAGTGTCATCCGCCCTGCTTCGATTTTTGACAAGTCTAAGACTTCATTGATCAAGGTGAGCAAGTGTTCGCCACTACGGCGAATAATTCTCATATTTTCTCGGTTTTCGAGAGTAAGATCCGGGCTGGGCTCCATGATTTGTGCAAAGCCGAGTATAGAATTGAGAGGGGTGCGTAACTCGTGGCTCATATTAGCCAGAAACGTGCTTTTAGCTTTGTTTGCTGCTTCAGCAGCTAATGCGGCTTGTTGCAGTTGTTCTGTGCGTTCATCAATTTGGGCTTCTAAGGTGTGGTGGTATTCTGCTAGTATTTTTTCGGCTTGTTTGCGATCGCTAATATCTTGAAAAGCTGCGATCGCATAAACAATATTTCCGCTAGCGTCAAAAATCGGCGTGGTATTGATCTCGATCGCAATTCTTTTGCCATCTTGACGGATTTCTACATCGTCAACCTTGACAGATTCTCCTTTCAGTGCGCGCAAAATTGGCAGATTATCCGGCGGGTAGAGCTCATCAGTATTGGCAACATAAAGTTGATAAGTGGCAGCTAATTGTTCCGCAGTGCTTTCCGGGATAGTGTCTGCACCCAGCAAATCCCGCGCTGCCTGGTTGAAATAGGCGATCGAGCCATCGGGATGATAAACAGATACCCCCACTGGCAAAGCTTCTAAAAATTGACTCAGGCGGCTTTCACTCGCAGACAGCGCCTCATTTACTAGCTTTAACTCCTCGTTTACTTCTTGGCGCTTATGAATTTCATCTGTTAACTTTTGATCTTGCAAATAACTGTGAACTGCTTCTACTACGGTTAATTTTAAGTCTTCATTTTGCCAAGGTTTAGGAATATAACGGTACAATTTAGCATACTTAATAGCATTACTCAGGGATTCCAAATCTGCTTGCCCCGTTAGCATAATAGTCAGCGTCTCCGGCGAGCTTTCGTGAATTCTTCTCAGCAGTTCATCTCCTTTAATATCGGGCATGATATAATCGGAAAGCACCAACGCAATCTCGTATTCATCTGCCTGCAAATCAGCCAACAACTCTAAAGCATCAGCCCCCCCTTCAGCGGTTTCAATTATACACCGATCGCCGATCGCCTTTTTCAGTTCAATCTTTAAACTATTCAAAACGTCAGGTTCATCGTCAATACAAACAATCACAGGTTTTTTCATAACTTAGCCAGCCCAGATTTTATAGTCTCTATTAAGTCTTTGCTTTGCCAGGGTTTGTACAAACAACAGTATAAATCTGCTTCTTCTACTGCCCGCTGAACAGCCGCTGCATCCGCTTGTCCCGTCAACATCACCTTAATAATTTTAGGATATTTTTGGTGAACTTTAATTAAAAGTTCGTCACCTTTAATTCCCGGCATCAGCCAATCAGAAACAACCACAATCACCTGAGCTTTTTCTTGAAAGTCCTCCAGTAAATCTAAGGCTTCATCACCACTTCCAGCTAATTCATAAAAGTAATTATTTTTAAATTCATTTTTTAGCTGCATCTTGAGAGTATTCAAGATATCCGGTTCATCATCAACGCAAAGAATTATAGGCTTATTCATATTTTACTCTCCGCTGAAACTTTAGTAGGTTTACTGACATGACTTGCTTTTACATTATTGATTTCGGGCAACGATGCAGGATAGATGTCCCCTATCTTTCCTATTTTAATAGGACTTCCGAAGATCGGCCCGGTTTCGGGTAATAAATTTTGTATTTGTCAGCGAGACAGCGACGAGTGTCACCGGGAATCTACCCCCTTGCAGGTAAGTTTTGTTTAATAAATAGGCAGCCAGACTGTAAAAGTTGTCTGCCCCGGTACAGAATCTACAGCAATTGTGCCTTCGTGTTTTTCCACAATTTTTCTCACAATATCCAATCCCAAACCGCTACCTTCGCCTGCAGATTTAGTCGTAAAAAACGGCTGAAAAATTTTGGGAATAACTTCTGAGGGAATACCTTTGCCGTTATCAGTAAACTTGAGGAAAATACTTGCCTCTTGCTGCCGAGTTTCAATTGTCAAAATACCTTTATAATCCATTGCTTGCAGGGCATTATGAACGAGATTCGTCCAAACTTGATTTAAGTCATCGGGATAGCACATAATTTGGGGTAAATCTCCATAGTTTTTAACTACTTCTATACCATGTTTCAGTTGATTTTGATAAAGGGTTAATACCGTTTCAATGCCATCGTGCAAGTCAGCCTGGACTTTTTCTAGTTTGCTATCAAAATGAGCGTAGGTTTTTAAGGCAAATACTACTTTCCCAGACTTCGCTGTTGCTCTTTGGATGAGGCTAATACTTTTTTTAAAGCTCGCAAACTGGTAAGCACTATTTAAAACTACTTCCCAATCGGGGGATTTAAAAAGCGGCAAAAATTCTTCTATTTTTTTGTAGATTTCCATGTCAACTAAAGTATCAGCAATTTCCTCGGCGTTTTCAACAGATTCTGCCATCAAATCCGCCGCCAACTGCTGCTTAAATTTGCGTTTTTCTCGGCTGGTGAATAAAACTTTTTGATTGGTTGCTCTGTACAGTAAAGCTAAAAAATAAGCTTTGCTTTCGTCAGAAAGTTGTTGATAAGTTTCAGTAAAGTTTTCTAAAAATTCGTCTGAAAAATTAGCTATATTATTAATAGAGGAACCGATAATGCCTAGGGGGGTATTGATTTCGTGGGCAATGCCGGCAATCAGTTGTCCCAGGGCTGCCATTTTTTCCGATTGAATCAAATGATCTTGGGTGGCTTGCAGTTGGTGGAGCGCCATTGCTAAATCTTGATTTTTCTCTTGCAAAGTTTGTTGCAGTGAACAAATTTTTAAATGAGTTTCTATTCGGGCTAAAACTTCTTCAACCTGAAACGGTTTAGTAATAAAGTCAACTCCGCCCACTGCAAAAGCTTTAACTTTATC
>NZ_JAUBQR010000034.1:30109-37441 GCF_036701385.1 Microcoleus sp. Pol12B4
CGGGCTAAAACTTCTTCAACCTGAAACGGTTTAGTAATAAAGTCAACTCCGCCCACTGCAAAAGCTTTAACTTTATCCAGCACGTCATTAATCGCACTAATAAAAATAACAGGAATGTCTTTGGTAATTTCACAAGCTTTGAGTTGCTGACAAACTTGATAGCCGTCCATTTCTGGCATCAGAATATCCAGCAGCACTATATCTGGGGGTATTTTTTGAGCAGCAGACAATGCTAGCTTGCCATTGGGTACGGGGCGAACTTGATAGCCTTTTTCGCTCAAAATTCCGGCCAGCAGCCGCAGGTTTTCTGGTGTATCGTCCACTACTAAAATATTAGCTCGATTGGTTTTAGGTAAAGTTGAAATCATCTGGTATTTACTGTTTGTCGCTGAGTTCGATTATGTTCAAAATTCTGTCATATTCAAAATTATTAATGCAATCTTGAAGCTTGCCCGCAAGAGAGGGGTTGACAGTGCCGATTTGTGCGATCGAAGTTGCGATCGCCTCCATGTCCACACTCAAAATACTTTGCTTGAATTGGGCCATCCAGTCTGGAGAAAGAGAGGCAAAAGCTTCCGGTGTCAGCACCTCATGACTTGACTCCTCTACACCTGCGGCACTTACTGCGGTTGAATCTTCATAAATATAGCGTACTCCTAAATGTTTTCTGATTGCCACAAAAATATCCTCCTCGCGGAACGGTTTCCGCATAAAATCATCGCAACCCGCCGAAAGAATCACCGCCCGTTCTTCCTCCAAAACGCTAGCAGTTAGGGCCACAATCGCCGTTGCTTGCCCGCCAGTTGTAGTTTTAATCTGTTTCGTTGCCTCATAGCCGTCCATGACAGGCATTCTCATGTCCATCCAAATCAGATGCGGTTCCCACTCCATAAAAACATCAACCGCTTCTTTACCGTTATTTGCTTCTCTCAACTCAAATCCGAGTGGACTGAGAAGTTTTACTAACAGTTGGCGATTTAAAGGTTTGTCGTCCACAATTAGCAAGCGATAACTCGGCTGATTCGGTTCGAGGGCAACAACTCGACGTTGAGTTTTTTTGCTTTCAATATCACTAGCTTCAACCAGATTAACTTGGATATCAAACTGAAATAATGCACCCTTTCCGATATCGCTGCTCGCAGTAATTTCACCTCCCATTAATTGCACGAACTGGCGGCTAATAGCTAAACCTAAACCCGTTCCTTCCTGAGAATCTTTACCTGTTTTCGTCTGCACAAATGCTTCAAACAACTGATCGATTTCCTCAGGCGCAATGCCTGCACCAGTATCTTGGACTTCAAAATGCAGCCAGTAGCGGCCGGGCAATTGGTCAGTGCTGTTTTTATGTATATGCCGCCTTCCTCCTTTGACTTTCACCGACACTCTCCCTTCAGAGGTAAATTTAATCGCATTATTGAGCAAATTAATTAAGACTTGCCGCAATTTAACTTCATCAGTACAAATGTAATGGGGAACTTCTGCGTCTGTGTCGAACATTAGTTGCAAACATTTTTGCTCAGCTTTGAGAGCAAACATATCTTCTAAATCGTCGATTAATTGGTACAGATCGAAGCTTTTTGCATTAAGCGTCGTGCGTCCGGCTTCGATTTTTGACAAGTCTAAAACTTGGTTAATTAAAGCCAGTAAATGTTCGCCACTCCGCAGGATAATTCCGACATTTTCTTGATTTTCCTGAGACAACGTTTGACTGCGAATCAGGACTTGAGCAAAGCCGATGACCGCGTTCAGGGGCGATCGCAATTCGTGGCTCATATTAGCGAGAAAGGTACTCTTAGCTTTATTTGCTGCTTCGGCCGCTTCTTTCGCCTGCTGCATTTTTATTTCAGCTTGTTTGTTATCAGTAATGTCTTTAATAAAACCTTCGTAGTAAAGTAAATTTCCTGCTTCATCGCAGACAGCGCGACAATTTTCCGAAATCCAGATTATGCTGCCATCTTTGCGGTAAATTTCCGATTCAAAGTTTGATAGTATCCCGTACTCGGTCATCAGCGCTGCAAATTCGTCGCGGCGGTTGGGTTTCACGTAAAGCTGGTTATTGAAATTCGGCTGTGCTGCTATTAATTCTGCGGGGCATTCATAACCATAAAGCTGAGCTAAAGCGGGGTTAGCGCTGATGTATTTCCCGTCAATAGCAGTTTGGAAAATTCCATTCAAAGCATTTTCATAAATGTTGCGGTACTTTTCTTCTGCTTCCCGGAGGGCAGTTTCTGCTTTTTGGCGCTCGGTAATATCGCTAGAAATAGACAAAAAACAAGCTTCTCCGTCAATATTGATGGTTTCTATCGACAGCAGTGCCGTTCTTTCTGTACCATTTTTATTGCGAAACCTCAGCTCATAATTGTGAAGTGCTGTCTTGTCTTTTAACATTTGAATCATGCGGTCACGCTCTTTCAAACTCGCCCAAAAATTGAGTTCTACCGCTGTTTTACCGATAATTTCTTCCTGGGTGTAGCCCATCATCCGGCAAAAACTATCATTAACTTCTAGGTGGCAACCGTCACGAATTCTTGTAATTGTAATCGCATTCGGACTCGAACGAAAAGCTTTGGAAAACTTTTCTTTTGCCTTAGCAAGATCGGCGGTGCGTTGTGCAACTTGCACTGCTAAATTTTGGTTGTATGCCCTTAATAACTTCTCCGCTAGTTTCCGTTTCGTAATATTTTGAAAAGCGCACATTCCGTAAATAATATTTCCTTGGGAGTCGTAAATAGGAGTCCCCCAAACTTGCAGGGGAACAGTTTTGTTATTGGAGGAGATTTCAATGTCATCAACTGTTACACTTTTGCCCTGCAAGGCATTTAAAATTGGGTCGCGTTCCGCCGGGTAAATTTCCTGCGTTCCAGCTAAATAAACTCTGTATAATTGGCGCAAGTTTTCGGCATTTGCTGCCACAATTCCTTGAGATAAAAGTTTTTCTCCTGTAGGGTTAATGTAGTGAGGTTGACCATTTGGCTCTGCAATAAAAATCCCTAGCGGTACTGCATTGAGAAATTGTTTGAGTCGGCTTTCGCTTTCTGAGAGGGAAGTAAATGAATGCTGCAATTGCTCTGCCATGCTGTTAAAAGCAGTGGCAAGTTCTCCGAGTTCGTCTTCGCGATTTAGAGTGAGCTTTGTATCCCATTCATTTCGCGCCAAAGCTTTCGCCGCCGCATTCAATCTTAAAATCGGCTGAACAACCCATTTAGCAGTAAGAATCCCCAGGATTGTCGCTCCCATCAAAGCTGCAAGCGACAGTAAAAAAGTCGTGCGCGTGTTGAGGTTAATTTGCTCCATAAAGTCAGACTCGGATACAACTACTACAATCAGCCAATCCAATCCTCGATCGTCTTTAAAAGGAGCTACCTGAATAAAATTTCGCTTGCGGTCAACATCAAAAGTAAGCTGTTGAGAATTATTGATTTTAGCTAAGCTGTCGTAGTGTTTATTTAAATGCTGGGCGGTTTGTCTAATTACCGGATTGTCGCTTTCTGAAGCTTTGATGCGTCTTGTTTCTTTACCTTCCACCACAAATTCTGCACTCGCCGTTGAAGTGGCAATTAACATCCCCGATCGCTCCATCACAAAAGTTTGTCCCGATTTACCAATTTTCAGGCTGACGAGAAATTCTTTGATTCGAGAAAACAGCAAATCGCTGCCAGCCACGCCTAACAATTTGCCAGCGTCGTCGTAGATAGGCAAAGCAGCAGTAATTGCCAGTTCCCTCGTCAAAAAATCTGTATAAATTGGAGTCCAAATAGGTTTTTTTGCCACAGCCGCAGCTATGTACCAAGGGCGAGTTCGCGGGTCGTAAGTATTGGGTGAAATTTGCACTAATTGAACGCGGTTTCCCTGAGAGTCAGCAGTATACCGAGCTAATTTATTGCCAGTAGAGCTGTCTGCAGCCGATATCAAAGTCCGCTCTTTAGTGCGGATTGCTCCTGAATGTTCTCCATTTTCCTTCCCTGTGTAAATGATGCTGATTGAATCAAAATATTGAATTTGTTCGAGGAAATGATGTTCTAGTTTTTGGTTGTCTTCTAGGTTCAACTGCCCCAATTTTATGGCTTGAAAGTTCAGGTGATTGACTATGTGGGGAATTGACATATAACTTTCTATGCGGTCTTTGATGCGATCGCTAATTTCTGCCCGCAACTGAGCGGCAACCTCGTTGACTGCCCGCTGACCGTTTTGGAAAGATAGCCAACCTACAACTCCTACCGTGCCGACAATTTGCACTAAAAAGGGAACTACGAACACCGTTTGTAATGGAGCTTTGCCGATAAATTTTGTAGCAAAACGATTGAGGGGTTTAGGAAACATATTAATCCTAAAAGTAATTAAAATTGACTGTTTAAATTAGTAGATGTTAAAATCTTGGAGCGAGAGACGAGCGAGTAAGATCAAATCCGGTTAATCACTAATGGTCAAATTGTTTGATCTAGACCTTTAAGAGTTTTGAGGCCTTTCGTCGTCACTAAGTAGGTGCAAATAAACATTACATGGTTCGGGGGGTGAGAAGACTTATCTACTCGCTTTGATCGTAGATTTTAACTAAACCCTCTCTAATAAGATACTATGGTTATTTTGGGATGACCTACTTACAAACTTACAGTTCGCGATCGCACTCCGACCCCAGACAGCGGGTTTCGGCTTCGCTCAACCACCTGGTTTTTTACTGCATCTGCAGGATGGAACGAAGTATTTCTGTGAAAAAACCAAGGTGAGGATTACCCGTGGCATCGCGAACTAACTTAATCAGGGCTTACGCACTCAAGGGCGTTAAATCAAGGGTTTAAGAGTGCTTCCCTACGTTCGCCATCACACAAAATATTAGTAGGTGCGTAAGTTTTATTAATTAGAGTACGATCGCCCAAATGTTAGCACGATCGCACTATCCACAGCAGCACACACCCAAAAAATCTGTATTTACCTGCGATTCAACTCCATCCTTTCGCCGTAACGTAAAAGCATATCCAAACTCTCCAAACGATTTTGCCAAGTTTGCACCTGATAGCTATTTTCGGCAGAATGCAAGCGCATCGAAGATTGAAATTGAGATTGAAAACTCCCCAACAATCTTTTAGCAGTTGCTAAACTTTCCGTAGAAGGATTTGCCGCCAAGTTGCTCAAAGCTTGCGCCAATTCATCCGCTCGACTTTGCAAAACTTTTAGTTCCGATTCCGACACCCGCAACTGATTGTTAGCCAACAAAAAACTCCATTCCTGCTTGAGAGCAGTATACCGCGAAGCCGCCGCGGCAAACGGCTGTCGGTAAGGAATCGGCTGCGCTGCTGAAGTGGAACGCACTGGCGGGCCTTGAGTGCGGTTAAAAAAACCCTGCATCCCGCTGCTGATACTTTCCACCGCAAAAATAGCATAACCCCCTGTCGGCAAATCGCGCAAAGCTTGAATTTGGTCGATCGCCACAACTTCCGGGATAGTCAACAACTTAACCGACGGAGAAATCAAAGCCGAACCAAGCATTTGTTCCTTTACCAAAGGTTCGGTGATGCGCTGAAGTCGGTTCGTATCCAAAGCATAAGTCATCGGCACAATCAGATCTACAATGCCCTGACGAGCCCAAACTTCCCAATTTTGCTGAATTTTGTAAATCCGCTGAGTTTCCGGGTGCGGAAACACCGCCACCGACAGAATTGTGCGCGGATAATTCTGCCGCAAAAGCTGAGAAACTTCAGCTACAAAACTATTAATTTGATTAGTTTTAAACTCAACCCACTGGCGCCACAAACTGCCGTTTTTAGGGGAAATATTCACCGGATCTGCACCAGTTAACTGCCTAAATTGCTGCCTCCCAGCAATACCGTAACCGTAAGTAAAATTCGCATTGTCATCTTGAAAAGGATAGCGAATATAGTCTAATTGTACCCCATCTACTTTGTAGTTGTTGGCAATTTCGCTGACAATCTGCAGCAAATAATTACGCGCTTCCGGATTCGCCGGATCGAGATAAAATTTGCCATCATTAGGATTTTGGGTGCGTCCTTTATTGTCAATATTCGCCCACTGTGGATGAGCGGAAAGTACCGGCCCGGGATAAGAACTAGGCTGGCCAATTAAAGTATTGTGGCGCTTATTTCCTGTGGCAAAAACCCAAACCCAAGCGTGCAGTTCCATGCCTCGCTCGTGGGCTAATTTAACCGCAGATGCCAGCGGGTCCCAGCCAACTGTTAGGGGATTTTGTTGCGGTGCAACTTGACTGGGATAAATCGTATATCCGGCATTCAAAGTTTCAAAGAAAACGGTATTGATCCCGGCGGCTGCGAGCCGATCGAACACTGCCGCCAAACCCTGTTCCGATCGCGCTGCGACGATCGTCCCGCGATCGAGCCAAACCGCGCGAATTTCCGCCCCAACCCGCTGTCCTTCCTTCGGGTAATTTTCCCACAGCAACTGCCGCGCTTCCACCCACTGCTTTCTAGCCTCCGCGTAGTTTTGCTGTTGCAGGAGTTGGTCGAAAGTTTGCAAAACCTGCCGCGCTTGGGCGATCGCCCGTCCCCTGATCGCTTGCAGAACAGGGGGGCGGCTGGTTGCCGGGCCGCCGGCACTGTTGCTTGTCGCCACCAGTTGAGGGGAGGTAGCAGCATTGAGATTGATGGCGGTATTGGCTGAATTAGATGCTGTCAGGGCGCTTTCAAACCGGCCGAGGAGGTTAGTGAGTTCTTGGCGCATCAAGTACGCTTCAATGGTGACGATCGGCTTATTGGAATTTGCCTGCACATCCAAACCCGCGGGCGCCGACTGATCCGAAGGGTCTGTAAAAGTTGCAGGAACTGGATCGGAAAGCGAGCCAGAGGGAGAAAGTCGGCTCAGCGGGGTAGTACGCGGCAAACTAGGGCTGTTTCTAGTGACTCTTGAGGGGGGAGTTGGCAGTGGGGTCGCGGCAGCAGTGGGCGGCGCTACAGGCCCAGAAGCGATTGTGCCTCCCCAGCGGGCGATCGAGGCTTGCAGCCAAGCCTTATCTACATTTCCCGAACCGTCGCTACCCCAGCGCCAGCCGAGATAGGTAGCGCGATCCGTGGCAATGGCTGCGGAGGAACCGGAACTATCTTTCCAAGTAGCAATAGTTTGACTGTTCGCATCAGCCGGAATCAAGACACCGCCTTGGACTGAGGCATTTTTTTGTTCGGGTGGCATCCAACTGCTAGAAGTAGTGCAAGCCAGATCGCGACAGCGGTTGCGCGGTTGCGGAGTCGCCGGTTGGGTTAACGGAAAAGCCCAATAGGCCCCAAGGAGCGATCGCAAAGATTGGCGCACCAAAGCCGGGGAACTGCGGCCGACGGGGCCCGAAGCAATCAAGCGGCCGCCCTGGGA
>NZ_JAUBQR010000035.1:0-37090 GCF_036701385.1 Microcoleus sp. Pol12B4
ATATATTTGGCTGCCCAATGAATTTTTTATGCCTCAGTTTCTAACTGAGCCAGCTTTTCTTAGTCTAAACTCCAGTAAATTATTTGTGAAAATAAAATATTGTTGATAAAATTCGCCCCTACAGGCAATTGTAGGGGCGGATTTCACCAACTATCTATGTCTAAAACAAACAATCTCGTAAAATTGCCCCCGCCCAACCGAGGGATTAATTCCTAATAACCAGGCTCTTCCTCGTACTCAGGAGTCTTAGTTTTCTCAGGGATATTAACCCTAGGAGCCTGGTAAGGCTTCGGTGCCTCATCGTCAGCCCAAGCATCAGCCTCCACATCATCCTCGTACTCGTACTCCACCACCGGCTGCTTCGGGCGAGAAATCTCAGCGCGAGTGTATTGCGGCTTCTCCTCGTACTCCTCCTCTTCGTAATCGTCCTCCTCGCCGCCCCAATTATCCTCTTCGTAATCCTCGTAATCCTCGATGGGCTGCTGCTGTACCTGCACCGCGCGCATCTGCGGCTGGCGAACCGCAGACCGATTCCACTCTAAATCCTCATCCCAAGGAACTTCTTCCACCGCAGGCGCAGCTACCCGGCTCCGCATTTCCGGTGCAGGTATCCGCACGCCTGGGCCCAATTGATTTCCCGTCGCCACGGGTTTCGGATAATAACCTGCCTCGTCCTCTTCCCGTTCCCAAGGTGCTTGGCCCAAACCAACGCGCTCCAGCAAACCCACACTAAGCTGCCTGAGCCTTTCCTCGGAACCTTCAAACACAATCAAGCGATTCGGGCCACTGCTGACAATTTCTTCAATCCCCAACTCGTAAGTGCTGAGAACTTGGTCGGGGATTTGGGGGATTCCCAGGGAAGCGATAATTATAGAAACTAACTTACCGTCTTCGGGGTCGAACCTAAAGCCCCGCACCCTACCCAAAAGTTCGCCGGTTTCGGTAATAACTTCGCTGTTAATCAAAATGCTGTAGACTTCAACATCAACATCATCTTCGATCGCGCTCTCATCTTCCACCAACAGCACGTCGCCGATTTCGCTGACATTGCTGAGGAACATAAACTTCGGCATTCCAGCGACAGCAAATATATTATCACGCAGACCGATCGCCACAACTTCCCGCCGGTCAATGTCCACCCACAATTGACTAACCACCCCCAAGCGTTTACCTCTGTCGCGGGTGATGACTTGAGTGCCTAGAATATCGGAGCGTTGGCAGATTTGTTCGGATGTCATTCTAACTTTAATCCTGATTTATTAAGTACATATATCACTCAACACGAGCGTTAACATAAACTCCGGGACTACAACTTCAGTCCTATGACTTGAGTATAAGCTCCCCGTGCTTGAGTAACGCCAATTGTACGCTCAGCCGATTGAATCATAGGTCGCCGCAAACTCACAACAATAAACTGGGCTTGTTCAGACTGTCGTTTTATCATTCTAGCTAATCGCTCCACATTTGCCCCATCCAGAAACATATCCACTTCATCAAAAGCGTAGAACGTAGACGGGCGGTAGCGTTGCAGCGCAAAAATAAAACTCAGCGCCGTCAACGACTTTTCGCCTCCAGACATGGAAGCTAGCCGCTGTACGGGTTTGCCTTTCGGGTGAGCGACCAAATTCAAGCCACTGCTGAAGGGGTCTTCCTGGTCATCTAGCTGGAGATAGCCATCGCCTTCGGAAAGTTCCGCAAAGATAGTCTGGAAGTTCTCGTTAACCGCGTCGAAAGCTTCCTTAAAAGCGCGCCGCCTGAGTGTGGTAAAATTTTCGATTCTCAACAGCAGTTCAGTGCGTTCTCCTTCCAATGTCGTCAATTTTTGACTCAATTCTTGAAGGCGTTCTTGAGTGCGGTTGTACTCTTCCAAGGCTAGCATATTGACAGGTTCTAAAGCTTGAATGCGTTTGGCGATCGCCTTTACTTCCTGTTGCAATTCCGTCAAATTTGCTTTCTCGACATTTTCAGGAATCGACGGCACGGGGTCGGGCATTTCCGCCCGCTGCGTTTCCAATAGAGTGCGGATTGCGGCTAATTGTTCGCGGCGTTCTTGCTGGGTTTCGTGGAGTTTTTGCAACTGCCATTGTAACTGTTGTTTGGCTAAATGCTTCTCTCGCAATTGAGATTCCGCTCGATCGCGCTCTCCCTTTTCCACGCCCAATTTTTCCTCAATTTCCCCCAAAGCCGCCTTAGCTGCGGCAATTTGTCCATCGAGTTCTAACTGCTGCGAAACAATGCGATCTAGTGCATCCGCCCCCGCGTTTTGCTGCACTTGCCATTCCTGCAACTTCTCACTGCCTTCCTTAATTTTGTCTTCCAAACGCCCGAATTGATTTTCCAAGTCTACAAGGCGCTGCTGGACGTTTCTCAGAGCCAATTCTCGCTCTTGCAGTTGCGCTTCCAGAGCGCGCAAACCCGATTGCATTTGCTGCCATTCGCTGTGACTGTTCGACTCTTCCAACTGCGCCAAAGTTTGCCGGTACTGCTGCAATTGAGTTTCCTGTGCGGGCAATTCTCGTTCCAGCAACTGCAATCTCGAGCGCGAATTAGTTAATTCCTGTGTATTTTTCGCAATTTGCGATCGCACTTGTTCCTGTTGCGCTTGCAAATTCTTAATTTCTGAATCCAACTGTTCCAAGCGCAACTGATTTTCGCGCAAATTTTGTTTTGCTTCCATCAATTCTTGGCTGCGAGTTTTGACTGCAACAGCAGCGCGGTCGATCGCAATTTTGCACCGTTCCAAAATCCGCTCAATTTCCTCCAACCTTTCTTGCAAAGACGCGATCGTCCGCGCTTCACTAGCAGCCTCACTAGCCTCAACCGTGCCAAAATGCAAGGTAGATCTATTAGTAGAACTTCCCCCAGTCATCGCCCCGCTAGTTTCCAAAATTTCCCCGTCCAAAGTGACAATCCGGTACTGTCCCAAATAGCGGCGGGCATCACTGAGGTTGTTAAACACAACCGTACTGCCAAAAACGTAAGCAAAAATTTCCTGATACCGCGAATCGCAATCAATTAAATTAACAGCCGCATCCACAAACCCAGCCGCGCGCCGCAAATTTTCATTCACCGAATACCTGCCGCCTCTAATCTTATTCAAAGGCAAAAACGTCATCCTTCCCGCCCGTTTTTGTTTCAGCAATTCGATCGCAGCAGCAGCCACGCTGTCATCTTCGACCACCATATTTCCCATGCGCCCGCCTGCGGCAATTTCCAGCGCCAACTGATAGCGCGGTTCCACCCTGCCCAGTTGAGCCACCAAGCCGCAAACTCCGCCTATTCCGCTTTGCGCGACAATTTTTGCAGTAAAGGTTCCCGTCGCTTCTTGCAGTGCTTGAAACTGCACTTCTAGTTTGTCTAATTTGCGCTGTCTTTCCCGCTGTTCTTCCAACAAACGAGTTTGAGTTTCCTGTTGGAGTTGCAATTCTTGTTCGGCTTCGACTAAAATCTGATTCAGCGATTCTACTTGCAAAGATGCCACGCCTTTGGTTTCCCCAAGGCGAGATTGCTGCTCTTTTTTCGCGGCAATTTCCTGTTCCAATACTTGCAGCGATTGGTTTTGTTCTTGAATTTGACTTTGCAGGCGATCGGCTCTTTCGCCAATCGTAGCTTGTTCTGTACGCTGCGGTTCCAAAGTTTGTTGAATTGTTTCGATTTGGCGGTGCAGTTCCGTTTGCTGCTGTACCCAAGCTTCGGCCGTCGAGGCGATCGCATTTGCAACTTCCCGACTTTCATCTAAAGTTTGCTGGGCTGCGTCCCGCTGTTCCTGAAAACTCCCCTGCTGAGACTTAACATAAGATATTTCAATCTCAATTTGCTCCAAACTTTGCCGGAATTGGCGAACTTCTTCCTCGGTTTGTGCTATACTAGCCGCCATTTGCCCAGCAGTTTTTTCCAAATCCTGTTTGCGGTTTTGCAGTTGCCGCCGTTCCGCTTCCTGAGTGGCAATCGTCGCTTGCAAAGCCAACAATTCCGACTCTCCCAAAGCTTTAACGCGGGCATTGAGTGCGTCGAGTTCCGCCGTTGCTTCTTGAATTTGGGTGCTAATTGTTTGCACTTGTTCGGTGAGAGATGCAGAAGTGCGATCGCCCGTTTCGATTTGTTCTCGCAGTTTCCATTCTTGCTGCTGTAATTGACGGAATTTCAGCACAATTTCCCATTGCGACTTTTCTTGAAATTCCGCCCGCAGCTTTTGATATTTTTCCGCTTTTGTGCGATCGGAAGCAAGTCTATCGCGCTGAGAAATCAGCTCTTTTTCCACAATACTGCTGCGTTCTTCCACCTCCTTAACTTCATCCAACTTCTGCCTAGCTAAGGAGATTTTGCGATCGAACTGAGCCACCCCAGCCAATTCGTCAATGATTTCTCTGCGTTCCTTAGAATTCATCGAAATAATGCTGGTAACGTCTCCTTGCAGCACGACGTTATAGCCTTCGGGATAAATTCGCAAGCGGTTGAGTTGTTCGTGAAGTTGAGTCAGCGTGCAAGGTTGACCGTTAATGTAATAAGTTGAAGTATAAGTACCTTGGCGAGTTACCCGAAGTTTGCGCGTCACACTCCACTCATCCGATTTTCGATTTTGGATTTTGGATTTTTTATTAGTAGCGAGGAGTTGTCCGTTGTTGTCTTGAGTTGCTGCGATTTCAATCTCTTCTACGTCTTCAACAGATAACTCTTCCGATTTTCGATTTTCGATTTTCGATTTTCGATTGACAGGAGATGATTGGCCGTTATTGTCTTGAGTTTCGGCAGTTTCTATCCCTGCGGCTTCTTCAACCGATAGAGGCGATTCTTGATTGACAGGAGATGATTGGCCGTTGTTATCTGGAGTTTCGGCAGTTTCTATCCCTTCGACTTCCTCTGCTTCAACAGATAACTCATCTGCTGCATTTTCATCCTCATCTTCAGCCCGGGCGAACCATTCCTCTCCCACATCTTCCAGCGCAAAAGTCGCAGTAACGCTAGCTTCGATCGTACCGCGCTTGTTTTGGGCGCTGTTGACCAAATCCGGCAAACGTTCTGCCCGCATTCCCTTAGAACTCGAAAGTCCGAGACAAAACAGCAAAGCGTCGAGGATATTGGACTTCCCAGAACCGTTGGGCCCGGAAACCACAGTAAAACCGGGCAGCACGGGAATGGCCGTCGTGCCGCCAAAAGATTTAAAGTTAGTCAGTTCGATCCGTTTAATGTGAACCATATGCTAGGAGTAGCTTTGGCTCTAGGTTGTTGTCACAGGGTAGCACAGGCAATGGGGCGATCGACAATGTGTTAACTTTCTGGCATTGTCGATCGAACAGATATCTTACACCTTTGTCAACAACCCAGCCGGCTTTTACTTAAAAAGTTCGTTGACAAACGTACAAGATTTGTGATCAAAGCGACCGCTACAAATAAACGTAAATTTTGATACAGATAACTTCATGAGACTCGATCGACATTATTTGTGCGATTAAACCTGAAAGCCTTGTCCCTACTGAATTCCAGTAAATATAATTCCCGGAATTCCTCATGTTACCCCTAGACATATAAAAACTTTCCGGTAAAATCGAACCAAAATTAATAATGTATAAAGTAACGAAGCGCATTATGGAGGGCAAACCCATTACACCAGCTCAGAACTCATCTAACCTGCCAGCTTCACCTGAAAGCGACCAACAAGTATTGCAAATTTGGGGTCGCCAGCCCCTTAAAGGACACGTCAAAATCAGCGGCGCCAAAAACTCGGCCTTAGTCGTCATGGCAGGAGCCCTGCTATGCCCAGAGGATTGCCGTCTTCGCAACGTTCCCGGTCTAGTCGATGTCGCCCGCATGGGGCAAATTCTCTCGGCTGTAGGAGTCAAATTACAGCAGCACGGCGACGTTTTAGACATCAACGCCAGCAACCTCATAGACGCTCAAGCCCCCTACGAATTAGTCAGCCAACTGCGGGCGAGCTTCTTCATCATCGGGCCACTGCTAGCGCGTTTGGGATTTGCTAAAGTGCCCTTACCCGGTGGGTGCGCCATCGGCGCGCGACCCGTTGAACTCCACGTTCGCGGTCTGCAAGCCCTCGGTGCCGAAGTCCACATCGACCACGGCACGGTTCACGCTTACGTCAAAGGACCAAACCGCCGCCTGAAAGGAGCCAAAATTTATTTGGACTACCCCAGCGTCGGCGCAACTGAAACTTTGATGATGGCGGCGACTCTGGCTGAAGGAGAAACCGTGATTGAAAACGCGGCTCAAGAGCCGGAAGTTGCAGATTTGGCGAATTTCTGCCGCGCTATGGGAGCAAAAATTCAAGGCGCTGGCACTAATACGATCGTCATTTCGGGAGTTCCCAAGCTGCACGCGGTAGACTATTCAATTATTCCCGATCGCATTGAAGCCGGAACATTTTTAGTAGCAGGAGCTATCACTCACTCGGAAATCAGTTTGTCGCCGGTAATTCCCGACCACCTGACCGCAGTCATTGCCAAATTGCAGACAATTGGGGCGAAAATTATTGCAGAATCCCCCGACATTTTGCGGATAGTTCCCGGCCAAACTCACTCGGCCACAGACATCGAAACTCTGCCTTATCCGGGTTTTCCCACAGATATGCAAGCTCAGTTTATGGCCTTGCTGACGCTGAGTGAAGGCGACAGCTTGATCAAAGAAACCGTGTTTGAGAATCGCTTGCGCCACGTAGCAGAACTCAACCGCATGGGCGCAGACATTCGCCTTAAAGGCAATGTCGCGATTGTGCGCGGAGTGTCGCGGCTGTCGGGTGCGCCTGTCGTGGCAACAGATTTGCGGGCTTCGGCGGCGTTAGTGTTAGCGGGACTTGCAGCCGATGGTGTCACCACCATCAGCAGCTTGCAGCACTTAGACCGCGGCTATGAGCAGTTAGAGGTGAAACTGCAAAAATTGGGAGCGAAGTTGCGGCGGGTCAAAGAGGGTACAGACCCGGCGACTGCTGAGGCTCCTGTCAATCCCGTGCGATCGGGTTTAAACTGTTAATTAGTCAGTTGACCGTTGACTGTTGACTGTTGACGGTTAACTGTTGACGGTTGACTGTTGACTGTTAACTGTTGACTAATGAATAATCACTACAATGTCGAACATACCGCTCATCGGTTTGAAAGCAGACCAGTTTCGCCACCCGCTAGACTTGGAAGCTACCAGCACTCTCAAACAACTGCCCGGCCTGGATTTGATCGTGCGGCAGTTGCTGGGACAACTTGGCGAACAGTTTTTTATGCTGGAAAATCTGGCTTCCAGCGTCCAAGTCGGGGAAAATCAATTGCCCCACCTGTATCAATTGCTAGTGGATGCCTGCAAAACTCTGGATTTGGAGGTGCCGCAGCTTTATGTCCGCCAGCATCCGATGCCAAATGCTTACACCTTTGCGATGCGCGGAAAACAGCCTTTTGTGGTGATGCACACTTCTCTGATTGATTTGCTCACAGACGAGGAAGTTAAAGCAGTAATTGCTCACGAGTTGGGGCATTTGAAGTGTGAGCACGGAGTTTACCTGACTTTGGCTAATTTAATTGTGTTGGCCGCAGGTCAAATTTCGCCTGTGGGAGCCGTGCTCGCGCAGGGTTTGCAGGCGCAAATGTTGGAATGGTTGCGGTGTGCGGAATTTACGTGCGATCGCGCCGCCTTGCTCGCCACTCAAGACCCAAGAGTGGTAGCATCGGTGTTGATGAAGCTGGCCGGAGGTTCGCCGACTTTAGCTCCCAAACTGAATGTCGATGCGTTTTTGGCGCAGGCGCGGGCCTACGACGACCTCAGCAGCACTCAACTGGGAGATATGCTCAAACAAGCTCAGACGGCTCAGTTGTCCCATCCTGTACCAGTATTGCGCGCCAGAGAGATCGATCGCTGGGCAAGTTCAAAAGATTATGAATCTTTGCTTGCAGGAAATCGATCGGTGTGTTATGATGGTGAAACGAAAAAGGGCGGGTGGCGAAATTGGTAGACGCATCAGACTCAAAATCTGACACCGAAAGGTATGAGAGTTCGATTCTCTCCCCGCCCACTGCTAAAAAAGCTAGTGATGCCTTAATAAAGAACTGTGTGTAAAGTAGCCCAGTAGCTCCAAGTGCAGATATCATCACTTGATATCGCCCTTGCTGGTGGCTTTGGTTGCTAGCTGAGTATTTTCCGAACTTCAGTTGAAATAACTCATGAGCAACCGCACTATTACTTTCATCTGCTTTTTTATGTAATAAAAACAGAAAGAGATGAGTAATGAGGCAAGCAATATACCTTCTTTGGATTTAGCCATCGTTCCAGGCACAGTTTATATCCAAGATTGTGTCTGGAATCAGTTAAGTAAACTGTATACTCTTGATTTAGCCACAGGTAAAGCAACATTCATCGGTAAGATCATTACAGAAGTGTATGATATTGCCTTTGTTGATTCACAACTCTATGGCATGGAGCGAGTACGAGTTCGATAAAATGCTCGTTGCTGCTGATTTCGCACCACTGAAAGATGAGAAAGATGTATCGGCTCAATAATTCGGGGCGGACTACCCACTCACGAACGATTTTGCGTCATTTGAGGTGCATCGTTGAGCGATTTACCCCGGATTATTGAGCGGGTACGGTAGAAATATATCTTGGGTGTCCGAAGAAAGGAAGGAAGAAATCCCAAACTGCAACCGAATTGCTTCCTTCCTCTATTCGGACATGATGGTATTGATTTATCTTCACCGCCCATTGCTAAAAAAGCTTAATAAATCTAGGGTTCCCGGTAGCCTACCTGGAACCCTAATTTATATGGCATGGGGAATCGGGCATGGGGAATTGGGAATTGGGCATGGGGAATTGGTAACAACAGTCAACAGTCAACAGTCAACAGTCAACAAATTTTATGGGTGAAATTGCCGCTTTAGGCGCTGCATTTGTCTGGGCTCTATCTTCCACCATCTGGCAGCGAGTGGGACAGCAAATCCCCGCAGTGGTGCTAAACTTGCTCAAAGGTGCGATCGCCCTTTTCATGCTCCTTGCCACTCTAATAATTTTAGGCAAACCCTTACCCGCCATCACCCCTAATATTTTAGCAATGCTGCTGATCAGCGGCGGCCTAGGAATTGGCATCGGAGACACCGCTTTCTTTATCGTATTAAAATATTTAGGCGCGAGGCGAACGCTGCTTTTAGAAACCCTATCTCCTCCTTTAACAGCTTTATTGGGCTTAATATTTTTGCAAGAAAAGTTATCAGCCATTGCTTGTACTGGCATTTTTTTAACAATCTGCGGCGTAGCGTGGGTAATTGCAGAACGAACAGCCGAAACAACCTTATCATCAAAACATATTTGGCAGGGATTAGGTATTAGTTTATTAGGACAAACAACCCACGCCGCTGGAGCAATTTTATCCCGCGCCGCCTTCACTCAAATAGATATAGATCCTCTGTGGACGGCGGCCTTGCGTTTGAGCGGCGGCATGGCAGTCATGCTGTGCTTTTTTAAGCCAACAAACCTTGACAGTTTCAAACAATTAAAATGGCCAAAACTATTAGGTGCAATAATTCTAGCAGCTTTTTTAGGAACCTATCTCGGAATTTTCCTGCAACAGACTTCGCTGAAATATGCACCCGCAGCAATCGCTCAAACACTCAGTTCTACCAGTCCCCTATTTATACTGCCTTTAGCGGTACTGGCGGGCGAAAAAGTGAGCATTCGGGCTGTTTTGGGGGTAGTTGGTGCGATCGGCGGAATCGCCTTATTATTGGGTTTGAAGTGATGATCTTTTACACAGAAGTGTGGCGTGTCGATAAACAATCAAAAAATAGGATCTTGCGTACTTAGTGTGATTAAATATTAGTTTAAGTAGCCACAAACTAAACTACGTCTTAATTAACTAAAAAAACGCATTAATTTAAGTTAAATATTGCTAAAAAATCTTCCCCCGGAAGGATTTGGGGCATCTTTTGATAAAAATTAGCATACTAAGTAGGGCTTGCTGAATAAGTGATCGCACTTTACGTGGCTAGGGTAAGCTCATCAAATTTGGTAGGAATTGTACTTGACAGACAAGAACCGAGCATGGTAAAGGAGAGAAACCTATCTAAAAACAAAATCTCTAAGAAACATCATTGTGTCTCAAGGCTTTAAAATTAATTCTGTTGATGCCAAAAAAAAGTTCTGCCCTGTGCAAAATCCCAAAGCTGTGGTAGAAATTGGAGTTATTCAAAAGAGTTTAGTCAAGCAATTTGGAGGACTAAAATACCCCAGAGTAGAGCGAACTAAGAAACATCAACTCACCGACCTTTTAGTAATTGCAAGATTAGCCATAATTGGCGGCGCTCCGGGATGGGAAGACATCGATAACTACGGCATCAATAAACAAACCTGGTTAAAATATTTTTTGGCATTACCAAACGGTATTCCTTCAGATGATAAGTTTCGTCGGTGTTTGAGTGCATAGATTCAGAAGCCTTAAATCAGTGTTTTCTCAATTGAGTAGAAACCTTGGTCACGAATATGGCAGGAGAGATTATACCTAGAGATGGCAAGACAATTAAGGGTTCCTACGACCGAAATCAAGGCTTTGCAGCCGTTCATCTAATTAGTGCCTAGCTGAGTACGCAACGTCTGGTATTAGCACATATGAAAGTAGAAGATAAATCTAATGAGATTACAGCCATTCCCGAATTATTAGAGTTGCTGAATATCACAGACTCGATTATCAAAATTGATGCTCTGGGGACACAAACAGAGATTGCCCATAAGATTATGCAGAATAAAGGTGATTATGTCCTAGCAATTAAAGCTAATCACCAAACTTTATATAATCAAGTTCAGCAATGGTTTTAAACCGCGCAAGCGCAGAATTTTCATTTGGTTGATTTAGCTATGTCAAACGTATTGAAACAGGAGATAATCGCAGGAAAATTCTGGAAGCTTGGACTGTACCCTTTAGTGCTATTTCTCAACTTTATTAACCTAAAATATAGGCAAGATTGCAAAGCCTGGTAATGGTTGTCCGTGTACGTCATTTTTGGAACAAAACTACTCGTGAAGTTCAGTTTTATTTAACTTCTTTAGATAGTAATCCTCAACTTATTGCTCAAGCTATCCGTAAAACTTGAGGGATTGAAAACGGAGCCAATTGGACTCTCGATTGTATTTTTGCTGAAGATGCTTGCCGGATTCGCTCTTTCCCCAGTTCGCGCAATTTTACTATTCTACAACGTATTGAACTCAACGCTCTCAATCGCGAACAAACTTATAAACGTAGTCTCTGAAAAAAAATGAAACTGACATCTATGAACAACGATTATATGATTTAAGTTCTCAGTTCTTTTTTCATAGGTTCTACATTAGATTCCTCTGATTCTTCTTATTCCTTATGTCAACCTTAATTGAGATGCTCTTACCCTGGTACAGTATCAATTGATATTAACATTCGACTAGAATTACCCTCAACTTCAGAAACTCCGAAAAAAGAAGATTTGGATAAAGAGGATTAGATGGGCGATCGCACTTGGGGACAGAAAGGGCGATCACGCCTCCACTGAGAGAGAAAAATGTTAATAATCTTATAGCTGATAGTTCGAGAAGGAGCTTTCTGATAACATATAAAAATTAAAACTGCCTCACCCGCCTCGATTTTACCTAAAACAATCAAATTTTAGTCAAATTTATGTTTCGATTAAGTATCAGATCGAACAACAAAGCTCTGGGCTTTGTGATGGGTTTATTAATTTTTGTCATTTTTATTCCCGGATGTTGGGCTTTAACAACTAATATTGCTCCCACACCAACACGGCAAGTAGATAACAAAGTAGCTGTGCGTGCAGATGTACAAAATACATCAAATTCTCGCTCTTCTTTAGGAGTTGGGCTTAATGGTATTGCTGACTACTCAACACAATTACCCTTTTTAGATGCTTTCAAATCTTCTAGACAATGGATAACTCAATGCGTCAGCGGACAACCAAACTGTAAAGGTGAATGGGATACTGATGAGTATAATCTTTTAAATCTTGATGAAAATGGGTGGGTAAAGTCTCTTCCATCCCCCGAAGATGCTCCTAAATATACTAGGGTAAGTACCCTATTACTTAGGGAAATCCCCAATCGCTATCCTTCAGGGCAATATATTGTTACCTATGAGGGTGAAGGTGCGATCGAATACAGCTTGGATGCCAAAAAAGATGAGGCTGCGTCGAAACCAGGGAGGGATATCATTAATGTCGATGCCACACAAGGTGGAGGCATAATGATTATAATTACTGCTACCGATCCAAAGAAAACAGGGAACTATATCCGCAATATTAAAGTTGTTCACTCTCAAGATGAACAGCTTTATCAAAGGGGTGAAATCTTTAATCCGCTGTTTATAGACAAGATTAAAAAGTTTAGAGTCTTGCGTTTTATGGACTGGATGGGGACAAATGGTTCGGAACAAAAAGACTGGTCAAACCGACCTAAACCTGAGAGTATATCCTATGCTTACAGAGGAAATGTTCCCATAGAAGTTATGGTAAATTTATCTAATAAAGTCCAAGAAGAACCCTGGTTTAATATGCCGCATCAGGCTACAGATGAATATATGACTAACTTTGCTAAAATGGTAAAAGATAGTTTAGATCCAAAGCTGAAAGTTTATGTAGAGTATTCTAATGAGGTTTGGAATTGGTCATTTCCACAGTCGCATTATGCTTTGAAACAAGGTAAAGCGAGGTGGGGAGATAAAGGCGATGCTTTTATGCAATGGCACGGAATACGTACTGCTCAAATGTGCGATATCTGGAAAGGCGTTTTTGGGGATCAAAAGAATCGAGTTGTCTGCGTGTTAGGCACTCAAAAAGCTTGGAGAGAATTAGGAAATTATGCTTTAGATTGTCCCTATTGGGTAGCTGAGGGCAATAAACCTTGTTATCAACACGGCATTGATGCCTATGCTATAAGTGGATATTTTAGTGGAAACTTGGGCGGTAAAGAAAGTGTCAGCAAAGTAGAATCTTGGTTGAATGAGGCCGATGGCGGGTTTGGCAAAGCTTTTAAGCAATTAAGAGAGGGCGGGTTAATCCCGGGCTCGAATGATAGTTTGCCCGATGTGGATAATGATTTTAAGTATTTCTTAGAGGTGGCTCAAAAAAAAGGTCTCAAGTTATTTGTTTACGAGGGGGGTCAACATATTGTAGGTATTGAAGGAGTTGAGAATAACGAAAAACTGACCAAGTTTTTTATGGAATTAAATAGGCGCCCAGAAATGTATGATATCTACACCCAATTACTAAATAGTTGGAAACAAAGTGGAGGCAGTCTTTTTATGCACTTTGTGGATGTGAGTTCATTTAGGAAGTGGGGAAGTTGGGGGGCTTTGGAATATGTGGAACAAAAGGGTTCACCTAAGTATGATGCTTTGATGGATTTTATTGATAAGAATCCTTGCTGGTGGGATGACTGTGCTGTTGAGGGAGGATGAGGAATTGGATGCAATCAAGAATCGTTCGACACTTCCTCAAACTCTTCAGCATCCCTCGGCAAACCCGAACCCTCGCTACTCCTTAACCTGGGCGATTCCCCATTACTCGCACCGGCACTGTAACTCCCAGAATATCTGTCCTCCAAAGCCGAATCCCTCAGCGCAAGCGCACTTCTTTGACTCGGCGACAATCTATCTGTCGATCGGCGATTTGTCCCAGAAATCGCCGGCTTCCGAGTTAAAGTTTTCCACGCAGCCTTAATCCCAGTCACCACGCTGCGAGTAGTTACCTGCACGTTTTGCGCCTGCTTTTTAGCGCTACCAATACTTCGATCGACCTGTTTGACAACCTCGCCCGCACTTTGTACTCCCTCGCTGACATCCTCCGTCAACTCGCTAATTTCCAGCCCCGTCAACCGAATTGCCTCCAAAGTGGGCGGAAATTCGCGAGAAAGTGTGTCAGCGAGCTTTTCCACGCTGCGGGCGGCCCGGGCCAGCGCTTGCACCGCAGGTATTAAAGTCACTAAAACAGCAGCCAGGCTAACTGCCACTAGCAAAATCGAAAGTCCTAGCCAAAATATGGGATCGCTCACTTGAATCTGGGATTGGGGGTTGAGAATTTCATGCCATTTAGCGGATGGGAGGGCGCGACGGGGGACTCACTTCAGCTTCAGCTTCCGACAGAGTTTGGCGCTCCCGCTGAGTCGCTTCCAAACCTGCCGCGATCGCCTCTTTGAGTCTAATCAAAGTTTCGTCCCAATTTCGGATGGCAGTTTCAGAAAGTCGATCTGCCTGCAACTGCACGCTAGTCGATAAATCTTCCGCCAACTCCGGCAAAGCATCGGCCGATTTTTTCAATATCTGCCGCGTCTCCTTGCCTGGTCGCGGTGCTATCAGCAAGCCAGTCACGGCCCCGATCGCAGAACCCACAAGCAAACCGCCAATAAATAATCCTGAACGTTTAGTTGACATTTTTATAACTTCTCTCCATACACCAATTTTAGGCACGTTTGCCCGATCGCAGCCCTTTACAAAGGTAGAAATATTGTTGAAAATCCTACGGAGTCAGCACGGGCGGCAATTTTAGGATAGCTTACCTCAAACGTCGATCGCGCCTGGACCAAAGCATCCGTCCCAAACCCAGCAATCCCAAAAGTTGCTGAACCTGTTGCAGTTGCAATTCCAGTTGTTGATAGCGCCGTCGCAGTTGGCAGGTACCTTGCTGCCTTTTACCAAGGAAATCCGGCGACGTACTGAGGACATTGCTGCTACAGCGTTCCATTGCTGCGATCCGAAGTTCCAAACGTGCGATCGTCCGCCTGATTTTCCACACCTTCGCAGCGATATAAAAACAGACCACAGATATTAGTAGATTGATAATTACAACAGCACTCAGCATTTATTACCCATTTTCAAATACTACTAACATATTCCGCTTTTTGTGGTGGGCTAGGAGCAACTGCGTACCAGATATATTGTAGGGAGACAACATTGTTGTGTCCTGATATATGTTTTAAGGACACAACAATGTTTTGTCCTGAACAATGTGTCCCTATCCCTAAGCTGTGTCAAGTTTTAAGCCTGAGACATAGCAGGCAAACAAACCTTAGTACCGCCCAAACCGCAATAACCATTCGGGTTTTTAGCAAGATACTGCTGATGATAGCTTTCTGCGTAATAAAACTCAGGAGCATCAATAATTTCAGTTGTAATCTTGCCGTAACCGGCCGCAGTCAAAGCCTGCTGGTAAGAATCTCGCGAAGCTTCAGCTAGCTGCTTTTGGCTGGCTGAATACGTGTAAATTCCCGAGCGGTACTGAGTACCAGAATCATTGCCCTGACGCATTCCTTGAGTAGGATTGTGACTTTCCCAAAAAACTTTGAGCAGCGTTTCGTAACTAATTACTTTGGGATCGAACACAACCAGAACTACTTCATTATGTCCCGTCATCCCGCTGCAAACTTCGTTGTAAGTAGGATTCGGAGTAATCCCGGCCGCGTAGCCAACAGCCGTCGAAAAAACTCCATTTTGCTGCCAAAATTTGCGTTCCGCTCCCCAAAAACAGCCCAGGCCAAACAACGCAGTCTCCATGCCGTTTGGAAAGGGAGGTTTGAGCGGATTGCCGTTAACAAAGTGAGTTGCCGGTACCGACATCGACTCTGCCCGTCCCGGTAATGCCTCTTGGGGAGAGGGCAGGCTCGACTTTTTGCCAAATCCAAATAGCACCATAAGTTTGTGAGGGGATCTCTAATAAACGTCTTTACCTTACTTAATAATATCAGATGTATACTGAAAATAGCGGCCCTCTTAAAGGTAGAAGGTAAAAACCAGAAGGCAGATTTTTTTTACGGAAGGTTTTTGGTGATACTGCTCACTGCCAACGCAGTTTTAAATCACATTAGGCAGTGTTCTCTGTCACCAAAACATACCTCAAATATCACCTATTGTTCATGTATAAATCACGCGGATTTTAGGCAAAATAGCCGATTATTAAAGGTATGGTGTTGTAGTAGTTATTCAATACCATTTATTGGGAGCGTGTAGAAATGGCCGCTAAACCTTGCAGTCAACCTTTAAAATCTAATCCGTTCATTACTTACCGCGACCCCATTACAGGCAAGTGGATTGTGGTAAATCAGACTTTGCCCCAAGCAGCAGAACAAGCACAGCTAGCAGCAGCTTGAGTTCTCATATTAATTTTCGATCTAAAAAAACTAACCATTCTTTCAAACTTCAGGACTTACGCAAAAAGTTATTGGACGCGCTACTTATATTCGTAAGGTGCTTACGCTGCATCTACCTAAGCACCTTACTTTGAAAGATTTCTCATTTCTTTTTGCAGTTCCAAATAGCCATAGAGATATTCCGCAATTATTCCGTGCAAAAACAAGTCGCGTGCCGCATTAAACGGACTGTTGGGTGCTAGTGGATGGGGGTTGAAAATTACATGATTCCTGTCGCAATTGCCAGTAATCTCGCTGAGGTAAGCCAAACCCATACTAACTCCCGCAACATATAAGCTTGCAGAGACTTCGGGGGTTCCGGTTTAATGCTTTCGAGAGGCGAAGCTTCGGGAACCTCATAAAAGTGAGAAATTTGAGAAATCATAGGTTTATTGCTATTTTCCACAGCAGTTAACATCATGTATCTGACGGGGTGACAAAATTCTGTATCGAAAGGCAGGGATGTTCCCGCTTGTACTGAAGTTTTTGCTTCAAATTTGGTGTTTTTGAACAGGCGTGAAGCCAATTCGGAAGCGACGGCAATTGCTGTTTGTTTTTTGCCGAGTTCGATTTGAGAAGCGGCGTAATTTAAAGCACTAACTCCGGCACAGCAAACTCCTTGAGTTGACACTATTTCTAGGGGAGATAATTTGGAAATTTCCCCGTGTACTGTGCTGGCAAATCCCGGTACTAATAAGTCTGGTAAAGTGGTAGCGCAGGCTAATAAGTAGATCGCCCCAGGTTCCAAATTTGACTAAAAAATCACGTCGCGGACAGCCAAACCTGCCATTTGACTGTTAGAATATAGTGTGCTGCTGTTTGTCGATCGCGTAGTAGCGCTGTTGAATGCCATTGCTGTTGAGAATTCGCTGCCTGACTCTCGAAGGGCGCGAGGCAATTTTTTTGCCAAGATACTCTTCCATCTCATCATTATTAATCGGTTCTCCCAGCAAAAATTTTCCCATCCGATTAATATAAGCACTGTAAATGGTGTACACCTCTAAAGTTGCTAATTTACTCGGGTTCGTTGGTTTGTTAAATCCAGCCAGAAAATATCTAAAATTGATTTTGCTTTGTGAAGTAGTGACCTTGCAAGGAAGAACCAGCTATCTTGTAGAGTCGCCGGAAATCAGGCAAGTTGAGCAACAGCAGCAACAAGTAACCTGAAGCGGGGTGAAGTTTATTGTAATTGAGCCAATATGTAACTAGAGTTCCTTCACTGCTTGGTGACTGAAATGGATATTGAAGAACTAGATGCTTGGTATTCTCAATCTCAACGACGCACGGCTGTCTCGCTGTTGATGAAACGAGTAGGCGTAACTCGCACTAGGGCTGAATGCTTTGTAAGGCTTTGGGTTTACTTGTCGGTGAAACAACTTCAGGAAAGCCAGCCCCGTCTCAAACCACCGCTGACGAAACTGGAATTGCCCTCAACAGAAGTGCAGTGCACTCACCGGGAAGCGGCCGAACTATTTTACTCCGATTCCGATCGCGGAAGCGATCGCGCCGCCGGAATGATGTTAGATAAATTAGCAGCCCTGGGGTTAATTAAAAAACACTTTGACGGTAACACTACGGAAATAGAAATTCAACCAGTTCCAGAAATCTTAAATATTTCCGAACCTCAAAAGCCTGTACAACTCCAATTAGATGATTTCAACCCTCGGTGCGACGCGATTCCCGTTGCCAATTTATTAGCCACCAATTACAACTGGATGAACCGCAACACAAACGCCGTACCCCAAAAAATCGCTAAAATACTCCGGCTTTTGGCCCGTCAATACTCAAAGGGAATGCGAGTTTTGCGGCGCTCAGATAACCTCAATCCAGTCGGATTTTACTTACTTTATCCAACAGCTAGCGAATCAGAAGTCAATTTTTTTAACGCTCCTAGCAAAAGCCTTCATTTAAGTTCTATTTCCGATATGGATCCTTTCAATATGGCGCTACCAGGAGATCAAAATAGCCAGTCAGTATTTATCCGCAGTTGGATGATCGATCCGCAGTATTTGTCAGAATACCGCATTACTTTTCTGGAAGACACACAAAAAGTTTTAAGCGAAATGCAAACAGATTTTCCCAATATTTGCGACTTGTACACGCTGATGATTCACCCCATGTACGAAAAACAGGCTCTGGCTTTGGGATTTCATAAGACTAGCAGTGATAGTCAGTTATCTGTTTACTGGATGTATCTCGCCTTGGATAGATTTTTAGCATTAAATATCAAAGAAGCTTTGCTCAAACTGTAGGGTGCGCACTGCGCACCTTACCCCAATTTTAACTCAAAACTATTACAAAACTTCCCTCGCCAAGTATTGTTGCAGCACTTCCGGCACTTTTACAGTTCCGTCTGGCTGCTGGTAATTCTCCAAAATTGCTGCCATTGTGCGGCCCACAGCTAAACCGGAACCGTTCAGGGCGTGAACGAATTGAGTGCCTTTTTTACCCGATTCTTTAAAGCGAATATTCGCCCGCCGCGCCTGAAAATCTGCGACGTTGGAACAACTGGAAATCTCGCGGTATTTGCCCGCAGATGGCAGCCACACCTCTAAATCGTAGGTTTTGGCTGCCGCGAAACCTAAGTCGCCGGTACACAGTGCGATCGCCCGATAAGGCAATTTCAGCGCCTGTAAAACTCCCTCAGCATCCTGCACTAATTTTTCGTGCTCTGCCTCGGAGGTACTCGGATGCACGAGTTTCACCAATTCTACTTTATTAAATTGGTGCAATCGAATTAATCCCCTCGTATCTTTGCCGTAACTGCCAGCTTCGCGCCGAAAACAAGGAGTATAAGAACAGTGATAAATTGGCAACTGTTCTGCTGTCAAAATTTCACCTCTGTACAAATTGACAACAGGAACTTCGGAAGTAGGGATCAGCCACAAATCGTCTTGATCGCACTTGAAGCTTTCTTCAGAAAATTTTGGTAATTGACCAGTAGCGGTGAGGGATTCAGTGTTAACTAAAAATGGGGGAATTACTTCTACATAACCGGCTTTTGTGTGGCGATCGAGCATGAATTGAATAATCGCTCTTTCCAGGGCTGCACCAGCTCCCATTAAGCTGACAAAGCGGGGTTGAGCGATTTTTACGGCCCGTTCAAAGTTGATAATTCCTAATTTTTCACCGATTTCCCAGTGCGGTAAAATACCGGGATTTTGGGGTATGTATTCGTCTCCCCAGCGCCGGATTTCGACGTTTTCCTCTTCATTTTTGCCGATCGGCGTTGAGGAAGCAGGTAAGTTTGGCAGCGGCAGCAATAAAGCTTCTATTTGAGCTTTTAGGTCTTTTTCCTGTGCTTGCAGTTCGTTCGACTCGGTGCCGACTGCGTTGCCTTCTGCCTGCAGTTCCTGAATTTCGGGAGATTCGAGGGGTAAACCCGATTTTCTTTTTTGACCGATGAGTTTGGCAATTTCATTGCTGCGGGCTTGTAGTTGCGATCGCTTGCCTTCCAACTCCCGCTGCTGTTTGTCTAATTGCAAAATCGGCTCGATTTCATAGTTACCTCCGCGCAGGTTGAGGCTTTCTTGCACGGCTTGCGGATTTTCTCGGATTAATTTGAGGTCTAGCACAGATTTATTCTAAATCTTAAATTTTAGAACGGCTGGGACAGAACGAGATGATATAAAAGCTTTGTTAATCATTGGCATATTAAATCATAACTTATTCTGACCTAAATTCCTAGTTGGGTGTCACCCATGAAGGGTGAAACCCCACAAATGTATGTTATAGTTGCAAATATTAGTAGATGCACCCTGATAATTTTCTACCCCAGCCAGCGATGGTAGGGGTTTTTTGTTGTGTGACATGGAATTGAAGCCCTGGATGCACTATCAGTCTAAAAAACCCGGTTTCTCGCGATTATCGTCTCAAATGAGGCAATTACGTCAAGAAACTGGGTTTTTGCGTCCAAGACTAGATTACTCAAATATCTTTCCGGTTAAAAGTTAAAGCCAGTGCGAAGCAACCAAACCCATTGAGTGTCGTTGCGACTGTCATTCTCAGGATTAACAACGGCCCAAACACCAGGGGTGATGGAAATGTTGTCGTTGACCTGAAAGCGATAGAAAGCTTCAATGTGATAGGAAGTATCTCGCTCGCGGCGCACATTACTGCTAGTCACGCGACCTGGCAAACCCACCAAAATCCCCGGTAGGTTGCCTTCACCTCCCACATCTGGGAAACTGAGCCCGATCGCTGCATACACAATATCGGCGCGATCGTCGCCGTCAACATTTAGCAAAACCACGCCACCTCTACCATCAGAAACGCTGCTAACACCGGAATTTTCTGCATTGGCGCGAGTATAAACGCCCCAACCGTGAACTTGCAAGCGGGGAGCAAGGCGGTAGAATCCTTGTATGGCTACAGAATCGCTGGATGTAGCAATATTGTCCCCAAACGGTCGCGCAGCCAGAAAACTTCCCGTACCGCCTGTGAGGTCGGCTTTACCGCTTGGTGCAAAGGTACGAGAATAGGCTACGCCAATGGCTCCGCGATCGCCCCGGTAGGCAAGCTGAACCAGAGCGTTGTAGGAACCGTTGAATAAACCGTTACTTTGCTGCGAGAGATTGGGATTGCCTGCTAGATAGCCTACTGTCAGGGTGAGGTTTTTGGCCATCGTCCAGTTGACAGCAGCACCGCCACCTCCCCGGCGGTAGAGGGGACTGTATTGTCCGAACTTCGAGGGAATTCCCTCACTATCGCTGGCGATCATTGGAGGAGTCAGCAAATCGGTAATATCGGAATACCCAACACCTGTCGGGCCCACGGTCAGCGAGAGATTAGAGGTCAGCGGGGTCACATACAATACGTGAGGGACGGTGATTGTGTTATCGACATTGCCATCAAAGTTCAAGGCCGTCATATTTGTACCCGTCTCATCGGCAATCCTGCCCAAGTTGCCGAATTCCAAACGGGTTCTCAGCATATCGCGACCGGTGAAACTGGTTTCAAAATTTAATCGCCCCCGGTTGGCAAGAATCGTGTTGGTGCGATCGCGCGAGTCCCCAACACTGTTACCGGAGGTATCTGTTACCACCACGATAATTTCGGCATTCAGCTTAGTCGTAGTAGAGAACTGATTCGCTTCTAGTTCTGCTGTGCGTGCATCTAGGGCATCGACTCGACCCCGCAACACCGATAATTCAGTTGCAAATTCTGCTTGCAGCTTTTGGACGATCGCTAAATCTTCCGCAGTTATCTGGTTGGTTGTTCCTGCGGCAATTAGTTCGCTAACTCGATCGAGACAGCTATTCAATCCTGCTGCAAATTCGTACCGCGTCAGCGCCCGGTTTCCTCTGTAAGTTCCGTCGGGATAACCGACAATACAGCCGTAACGTTCTACTAGAGATTGCAGCGCCTGAAACGCCCAGTCAGTCGGTTTTACATCCGAGAGTTGAGATACAGAATTCACCTGCGCGAAGGGGTCTTCTGCCAAGGAATTTAACGGTTCAGGAGCAACTAATCTATCAATTGGTGCAGCAAAACTGGGGAATAATGTTAGTAGAAATACAGCAGGAGATCCCAGGATAAAAGCAGTAATCAGGTGATAAAAATGCTGGATGTGCATAGAAAAAAGCTCCGAATAAGGAACCGATACACCGAATTAGCAATACCTTTACGCTGCGCTTGAGCCGGTGCGAACTTTGTCAATTGTCACTGCGATAATTATCACCAGACCTTTGACAACTAACTGCCAGAAGAAAGACACGTTCATGAGAGTGAGTCCATTGTTGAGCAGGGCAATAATTAAAGCCCCCAGCAAAGTACCCCAAATAGTGCCAATTCCACCTGTGAAACTGGTTCCTCCCAAAATTACAGCAGCGATCGCATCTAATTCGTAGCCTTGCCCCAACATCCCCGTCGCACTGTAGAGGCGCGAGGCGCTCATAATTCCACCTAAACCAGAAAGCAACCCACTCACGCCATAGACAAATAACAGCACCCGACTCACCTTAATACCTGTCAATCGTGCTGCCCGGATGTTACCTCCCACGGCATAAATATGCCTCCCTAGAACAGTCCGCCGCAAGACAAACCAACTCGCTAAAACTGCGAGAAAAGCGATAATAACTAGCCAGGGAATTGGCCCGACATAATTGTTGCCTACCCAAGCAAAATTCAAATTTCTATTGATAACTGTAGTGCCGTTAGCTACTAAATAAGCAACTCCCCGCAAAGCTGTGTAAGAACCCAGGGTTACGATGAACGGAGGCAAACCTAAATAGGCAATTAGCGAGCCGTTAAGTAATCCTAAAAATACTCCGGCTATTAACGCAGCCGGTACGGCAAACAAACCGAGACCTGGAACTAAGGAAACCAGCACCCCGACAACTGCCGTCACGCCCAAAATTGACCCGACTGAAAGGTCAATTCCCCCCGTCAAAATCACAAAAGTCATGCCTGTAGCAAGGACAATATTGATTGATGCTTGCCGGATGACATTGATCAAATTTCCTACTGAAAGAAAGTTTGGCGTTACCAGGGAAAAAATGATACAGATGCCAATCAAAATGGGCAGGATGCCGGCTACTTGGATAAAATTTCTCCAAGCTTGAGCTTTACTGGCTTTTTGGCGATCGCTTGATTGATTTCTGGTGCTTTTTACTTCTGTTTGACTCATGATTTTTTTACCTCTGTTGCCCCGGTGGCATAAGCCATAATGTTCTCTTGCGTAATTGCTTCCCCAGTCGCTCCGCCTACTTCACCGACGAGGCTTCCTGCTCGCATCACTAAGACGCGATCGCTCATTCCCACAATTTCCGGCAGTTCGCTGGAAATCATTAAAATACCTACACCCTTGGCTGCCAAATCGCTAATAATTCGATAAATTTCGCTTTTTGCGCCAATGTCCACTCCTCGCGTTGGTTCATCTAACAAAAGTACCTTTGGATTAATGGCTAACCAACGCGCTAGCAGCAATTTCTGCTGATTTCCCCCAGAAAGATCCATTGCCCTGATGCTCGGACTTGCAAGGCGAATCTGCAAATTATTAATAGCATCATTGACAATTTTCAACAGAAAATTTGAGTTAATAATGCCAGCTTTTGCTTCTCGATCGAGAACATTCATGGTGATATTTTCACCCGACGTTGCCTCCAAAAATAGTCCGAGAGCCTTGCGATCTTCCGGCACGTAAGCAATTCCGGCGGCCATTGCTTCATTGGGTGTCGAGACATTCAGAGGACGATTTTCGAGTTTGATTTCACCGCTTGTCTTTCGATCGGCACCAAAAATCAGGCGGGCAAGTTCTGTTCTGCCTGCGCCAACTAAACCCGCTAAACCCAGAATTTCGCCCGCATGAAGTTGAAAAGTGGCAGGCTTTACTTTGCGACCGTCGCTTAAATTTGTTACCTCAAGAACAACAGCACCCGGTGTTATTTGATGCTTGTTTTCGTACAAATCCTGTAAAGAACGACCCACCATCATTTCCACCAGGCGATTAGCAGAAATTTCGTGCTTTTCAAGAGAGCCAATATACCCGCCATCTCGGATGACGCTCACGCGATCGGCAAGGGCATAAATCTCTTCCATCCGGTGGCTGATATAAATAATAGCAATGCCCTCATTCCGCAAACGGCGAACCACTTCAAAAAGTTTATCTGTTTCGCGGTCTGAAAGTGCAGCTGTCGGCTCGTCCATCACTAAAATTCGGCTTTTATCTTTGAGCGCCCTAGCTATTTCCACTTGCTGCTGTTCGGCAATTGAAAGTGTGGAAACTAGGTCGCCAGCATCAAAACTTGCGTCGAGGTTTGTTAATACCTCAGCGGCCCTACGCCGCATTTCATCTTGGTCTAGAAATGTACCTCCTTTCTTCAGCTCGCTGCCCATAAAAATGTTTTCAGCAACTGTCAGATTCGGGGCGAGATTGAGTTCTTGATAAATAATGGCTATCCCTAAATTTCTGGCTTGACCGGGGTCTGTCATCTTAACAGCTTGACCGTCAATTCTGATTTCGCCTGCATCAGCTATGTAGGCTCCCGCCAGAATTTTCATCAGCGTACTTTTGCCCGCACCGTTTTCCCCCATGAGGGCGTGGACTTCGCCTGGGTAAACGGTGATATTTACATCGTGCAAGGCTGTAAAACCGTGAAAGGTTTTTGTAATACCTTGCATTTCTAGTACGGGCTTAGTTTTAATTGAATCTTGAGTGCTATTTACCATTGTAAATACCGTAAGGAAATCTGCTTGACTTATTAAACTTAGATCCCCCCTTGCCCCCCTTAAGAAGCGGGGGAGAAGATTCTTCTCAAAGTCCCCCTTCTTAAGGGGGATTTAGGGGGATCTAGACTCGGGTAAAAACGGGATTCCTCAAGGGTTTTAGTCTTAACTTGACACGAAGAAGGTCACTCGCTTGTCCAGCCTTTATGTTGATTGACGTTTTCGCGAGTAATCAACGCGACTGGAATCAGAATGTTTGGATTGGCTGGCTTGTTTCCTTTGAGAATCTCGTTGCCGACTTCAACTGCCTTGGCTGCCATGCGAAATGGATCTTGAGCTGCTGTAGCCACAAATAAACTGTTGTTCTGCTTGAGTGCATCTAAAGCTTCAGGTGCACCATCAACTCCAACAATAAAGAACTCGCTTCTTTGTGCCTGTTTGGCTGCTAATTCTGCACCAATGGCACAGGGGTCATTAATTGCAAAAACAGCATCAATTTTGGGGAAGGAAGTAAGCAAATCGCTCATCACTCTCAACCCGCCATCGCGGCTGCCTTCTGCATTCTGATCTTTGGAAAGAACCTTGAGATTGGGATATTTGGAGAAGACACTTTGGCACCCCTGAACTCGCTCGACGACTGAAGCGACGGGAGGCCCGTTGATAATCACAACGCTGCCTTTTCCTTTCAAGCGATCGGCTATATATTGACAGCTTACTTCGCCAGCTTGCACGTTATTTGAAGTAACTGTGGCATCAACGCCTCCCTCGGCGGCGGTATCAACTGCAATTATCGGAATTCCGGCTTGCTTGGCTTTTTCAACAGCAGGTGCAATGCCTTTTGTGTCAGCAGCATTGAGTACAATCATACTGACATTCGAGGCAATAAAGTTTTCGATTTGATTAAATTGCTGATTTAAATCGTCGCCGCTGGAAACGAGAGTTGTCCTCACGTTTGCACCGCCGATTTTCTTGGCTTCGGCCTCCGCGCCTTTGCCAACTTGTACGAAGAATGGATTGCCGAGGTCGCGGACTGCTACAGCAACTGATGAAAGTTCGGAGTTGCTGGTTTGTATGCTGTTTTGAGCGTTCCGGGAAGCGGCTGTGCAACTTGCCAGAGTGCTGCTGAGTAGACTAAAAAGACTGAGTGCGATCGTTACTCGTTTCACCTCAAACTCCACTGAATTCTCGTTTGGAGAGAGTCGCTCGTAAATATGACGTTGCCAACCTAACATTAGCTTTTGTTAGGCTTAAGCTCGAATACCTAATGTTTTAGGTGAGCGACTTTTCTTTGTACATAATTGTACGAGATCGTGTTTATTTTCTGCTCATAAAACTTTCTCGATCGGCTTGCTAGACCACTTTGGAAAACGGAAAAGATATGAATATTCAATCTCTCTCCGTGAGTCAAAAATAATCTATCATCTTAATTTTTTAATGCTTTATGAGCATTAATTTTTTAGCAGCTTGTGAAAAAGTTTTAGGAGAATATTTTAGACAAAATCTTTCAGAAATTGTTTTTTAAACCTGGCAGAGTCATATTTAATTTAACTCTCTATGTTGCTGATGATAACAGTTACATACTGGCTCTATATCTATCTTTGGATAGACCATACTTTCATCAAAAACTAAAAATGTGATCGCCTCGATCGGCATCGGTCTGCTCATCCGCAGTCGGGTCGGACGCGCAGCAGCAACTCAATAAATCTTAATTTTTGTTTGGTGCATAATATTGTAAAAAATCATTAAGTTTACAGTAAATTACGGTATATTATAGTACAATTCAACCACACCCTCGCACTCACCCATGCAGCTAGTTAAAAAGCCCTAATAAAAAAGCAGATCGTCGCTCAAAACCAACGGTGAGATTAAGCGAGTCAAATATTTGCCTGTACAACCTGCAACTACAGTCATCTTGACATGGTTTAAAAGCTCTGGATAATGGCGATCACCCTTTTTGACAAAATCACTATAATGCAATAATTGTCTGCGCTGTCAATGGGTAAATCACAGATGCGATCGACAAATTACCTATTCTGTTTCCTAGAAATATTTGCCAGCGAAGGCGGCATTCAATCCTACGTTAAAGACTTTTTCAAAGCTTACGTGTCAATAACTGCAAGGACAAATTCGCCGCCGCAAGCTGAAGTTTTGCTATTGCGAGATTCCCCAGACTGCAACAATGCTTACGAGTCAAAAAATCTGAAATTTTATTACCTCAAAATCGGAAATGCCGGGTTTGACCGTCTTAAGTTTGCTACAGTATTACTAACTCGCTTGCTGCAAAAACGACCGGAACGAGTTTTTTGCGGTCACATCAAACTCGCACCGCTAATTCAAACTTTATGCCAGCCGCTGGGAATTCCCTACACAATTTTAACTTACGGCAAGGAAGTGTGGGAACCGCTTGGGCCCAAATATCAAACAGCAATGAGACAAGCTGAGAGTATTTGGACTATTAGCAGGTACACGCGCGATCGCACTTGCGAAATTCACCAATTCAAGCCCGAAAATTTCCAAATAGTGTCTTGTACTGTCAATGAAAATATATTTACGAATGGAGCCAAGCCACAGGATTTATTAGAGCAGTACAATTTGGTTGGTGCTAAAATATTGATGACTGTAGCCAGATTGCGATCGACGGATATTTACAAAGGTGTCGATGTCACAATTCAAGCTTTGCCGCAAATAGCCAAAACTTTTCCGAATGTGAAATACTTAGTTATTGGACGCGGAGACGATCGACCTAGATTAGTCAAACTTGCTGATGATTTGGGAGTTACCGAAAGAGTAATATTTGCGGGTTTTGTACCGACAGAAAATTTAGCAGAACATTACCAGTTGGCCGATGCTTATGTAATGCCCTCCCAGGAAGGGTTCGGTATAGTTTATTTGGAAGCGCTGGCTTGCGGAGTACCCGTGCTGGCGGGGGACGCGGACGGGTCAGCCGATCCGCTGCAAGATGGTAAACTGGGATGGCGAGTTCCCCACCGAGATCCAGCAGCAGTAGCGGTTGCTTGTGTGGAAATGCTGCGAGGGGAGGATAAAAGGTGCGATCGCCACTGGTTGAGGGAACAAACCCTGGCAAGATTTAGTTTTGAATCCCTTTGTCAATCCTTACAAGGAATTTTTCAACCCTCTGACTCAGATAAACTTATGCCGTAGAGAGCGGTTTCTGGGTGTACAATGGGAAAATTAACTCGATCGACCGCCTGAATTTCTGAGTAGGATAGAGTTATGCCTACCTGCAAAGACACCCAAGGAGACCACCGTGAACCAAGGCACCCCCAAAATATCTTTCAAGCTACCCCGTATTAGCAATTGGTTGATACTGCTGGGCATCGCGTGTTTGTTGGTGTCAATTGGTTTGGGTTGGATAGTTAAATCATTGTTGATTGTAGTAGCTTTTTTGCTGCTGACACCTGTAGTCGCATTTTTCGCGCTTCAGTGGTGGCTGAAACGCAATTTAATTGAGGACAAGTGTCCAGTTTGCCAATACGAATTTACAGCTTTAAATCAAACTCAGTTTCAGTGTACCAACTGCGGCGAACCTCTGCAAATAGAGGAAGGTCATTTTAGTCGCTTGACACCGCCCGGTACGATCGATGTTACCGCAGTAGAAGTATCATCGGTTCAACAGTTAGAAGATTAACAATTGGGAATTGGGAATTGGGCATGGGGCATAGGGCATAGGGCATGAGTTAGTTGTTGGTTATTATTTGTTTGTTGTTATTTGCTATTTGTTACTTGTTGGTTCTAATAACCAATTCTCGATCCCCGATGCCCAATGCGCGATGCCCGATGCCCAATGCCCAAAATTACTTTTCCAAGCGCACTGCATACCACTGCAAAAATTTTCCGACCCCGACATCTAATTCACAATAAGTATCAATTAAATACTTAGCTTGAGCTTCCACGCCAGATATTTTATCCACGTCCTGCGGCAAATCTTCGTGTTCCTCGGTTAATACGGCTTTCAGCTTTTCTAACAGTTCCTCCGCTGTCAAAAACTGCTCTGGCTGGTTTGTTTCTAAAACCACAAATGTGTCTTCGTCATACAGTGACATAGTTTCAAAGGTTGAGGTTAATTATTTCTAAAGTTTCGTACACTTAAGCGATCGAAAGTATAAACTCTTAATTACAATTTTTCAGCCCCGGCTCGATCGTGTTACAATTGAACAACATCAGAATTCCTACCGGATTACCGTTATTAACTTAGTTGTTAACTTACTTGTTAACCGAGTTGTTAACATAATATCCGACACAGCATTTCTGAGGAGATTTGTCAAGTGCAAATTTGTCAAGTGTCAAATTGTCAAGAAATATTCGATCGGCTGTATCTAATTATAACTGGCACTATACATTCCCATGATCACATCTTCCCCTTCAACCCCTGTTGCGCGCAAGCCCTCTAAAGCAGAAGGTCTCAAAGAACGCAGCAACTATTTACGAGAACCCGTTGCGACTGAACTGTTACAAGAAACTACCCACTTCACCGAAGACGGGATTCAGATTCTCAAATTTCACGGATCGTACCAGCAAGACAACCGCGACAATCGAGTTAAAGGACAAGAAAAAGATTATCAGTTCATGCTCCGCACCCGCAATCCCGGCGGGTTCACTCCGCCGCAATTATACTTAGCCTTAGACAAGCTATCTGAAGAATACGGCAACCACACGATCCGGGTTACAACGCGCCAAGGTTTCCAACTGCACGGCGTGTTGAAGAAAAATCTTAAAGCAGTGTTTTCCTCAATTATTAAAAATATGGGGTCAACCTTGGGAGCTTGCGGCGACTTGAACCGCAACGTCATGGCACCGCCAGCACCGTACAAAAATCGCCCAGAATACAAGTATGCGCTCCAATACGCCAATAATGTAGCGGATTTGCTGACTCCGCAAACGGGGGCTTATTACGAAATTTGGCTGGATGGGGAAAAGGCTGTTTCGGCGGAAGAAGACCCCGCAGTGAAAGCTGCCAGACAGTCCAACAGCAACGGCACAACATTTGACGACAAAGAAGAACCGATTTACGGGCAGCATTATATGCCGCGCAAGTTCAAGTGTTCCGTTACCGTGCCGGGAGACAATTCAATTGACTTGTACTCTCAGGATTTGAGCTTGGTGGTAATTACCAATAAAGCTGGCGAGTTGCAAGGTTTTGACGTGTTTGCTGGCGGCGGTTTGGGTCGCACTCACAACAAAGAAGAGACTTTTGCACGGGTTGCGGATGAGATTTGCTATGTTGCCAAGGATGATGTTTACCATTTGGTCAAGGCAATTGTAGCAACCCAAAGAGATTACGGCGATCGCACAGACAGACGGCACGCGCGGCTGAAGTACCTGATTAACGACAAAGGTGTACAGTGGTTCCGCGAAAAAGTAGCAGAATATTTTGGCAAGCCGTTAGAAGCGTTTAAACCGCTGCCTGAGTGGAAGTATTTTGATTTCTTGGGCTGGAATGACCAAGGAGACGGCAAGCTGTTTGTCGGCATTTCTGTGGATAATGGCCGGATCAAGGATGAAGGTTCATTTCAGCTAAAAACTGCTTTGCGGGAAATTGTGCAGAAGTACAACTTGCCGATACTGGCGACGCCACACCAAAACGTGCTGATTTACGATATTTCGCCGGATATCAAACAGGAAATTCAGGGAATACTCGATCGATGTGGCATTCAGCGGGAAACAGCGATCGACCCCTTGGTGCGCTATGGGATGGCGTGTCCAGCAATGCCGACTTGCGGGTTAGCGATTACCGAATCGGAGCGCGTGATGCCGAGCATTTTAGAGCGGATTCGCGCACTTTTGACCAAAGTTGGCTTGCAAGACGAGCATTTGGTGGTGCGGATGACTGGTTGCCCAAATGGATGCGCCCGCCCTTATATGGCAGAATTGGGGTTTGTCGGGAGTTCGCCGGAATCCTACCAGATTTGGCTGGGCGGTTCTCCCGACCAAACGCGGCTGGCAAAACCAATTGAGGAAAAGCTGCACGTCAAGGATTTTGAAGCTTTTCTGGAGCCGATTTTTGTTTATTTCAAGCAAAAACGGCAACTGAGCGAGAGTTTTGGCAATTTTTGCGATCGCGTCGGGTTAGAATCTATCCGTCAATTTGTAACCAACTACCAATCTGCTGACTCGATGACAACTGAGATAAATGAATTAGAAGTTACGTCTAGTAACGATGACGGGAACGAGACTGCCACTGCTGGCGGTGGCAAAGTCCGCCGTCGAATTAGCGTCCGCGATGAAATCTACAACGAGCTCAAGGAAGAAGCAGCCCGTCAGGGCAAGCCGATTACACAGCTAGCTACAGAAGCGATTTCTACTTATTTAAAAAAGATTAAGGAGGAAGCATAAGCCGATTTTCAATTGTCGATTTTTGCTCACATCAAATAAAACTCACGCAAAAATAACATAAAGGCGGAGCATTTGCAGAAAAAAACTTGAATTTGTAAGATAATTCCGGTTGTAGATGCTCTGCCTTTATTCTTTTTGAGCGGTTGAAACTCCGCCTGCCCATCTCTTCTCTTTTTCTCTTCCTCTGCGTTCTCTGCGGTTAAATAAAAAAAATATTAGGGAAAGAGCAATTTAAAATCCAATGGCTCAATTACAAAGATTAGCAGTTACTGCAACTCAAATTTGCGATCGCACAATCGACTTAACTAGAGAACAGCAGCATTATTTAAATCGAGTGCTACGTTTGCAAGCGGGCGATCAATTTATTGCGATGGATGGCCGAGGGCATTGGTGGTTAGCACTCCTAGAAGCCCAGGAAACCGGGTTATTTGCCTCAATAGCAGAGGAGATTGCTGTGAACATGGAGCTACCAGTGGAAGTAACTTTGATGGCGGCTTTGCCCAAGGGAAACGGCTTTGACGAGGTTGTGAGACAGGCGACGGAGTTGGGTGTGGCAAGTATTGTGCCGGTAACGAGCGATCGAACTTTGCTCAAACCAAGCGATCAAAAAGTTGAGCGGTGGAGGAGAATTGCTGCGGAGGCGGCGGAACAGTCGGAACGTCAAATTGTGCCGATGATTTTAGAGCCTATTTCGTTTGATTTTGCTGTAAAAAATAGCGGTCAAAAAAAACGGTTTATCTGTGTTGCTCGCGGGGACAATCGGCATTTGTGGGATTGTTTAGTCGATTTGGCTCCCCCCCAGTTTAGGGCGGACACGGGGGGACTGCCCGTACAAAGGGGGGAGCAAGATGGCGGAGAATTATCTATTGTCATAGCTATTGGCCCCGAGGGTGGATGGACTGAGGGTGAGGTGGAAAGAGCGATCGAATTTGGTTTTGAAGCTGTTTCTTTGGGTAGTAGAATTTTAAGAGCGGTGACAGCTCCGATTGTGGCTTTATCTTTAGTTGGCGCGGCATTTGAAAAGTGCTAATATCAACAAATAACAAAGAATTCATCAGATAGGTGGGTTGACGGGGAATGGAAATAGAGTTGAGGAAAGGTCGAGCGCTCTTTTGGTCGAGCGCGCTTTTGGCGATTTTCGGTACACAATCAGTTTCTGCACAATCTCCGATTTTTCCCATTGCTCAACAGATTAATTGCGATCGCCCGCAAGGAGATGCACAAGTCAGAACTTGTATTCGGTTGAATTACGAAGGCTCAGATAAACGACTAAACGAGGTTTATAAACAACTGATTTCCCAATTGAGTGGCGAAGAGCGGGCGCTACTTTCCGAAGCCCAATTAGGGTGGATTAAGTTAAGAGATAAAACCTGTGAATTTGAAGTTTATAAAAATCGTGGCGGTACGGGTTATGGAGGTTTCCTCAGTGAATGTTTGGATCGCATGACTAAACAGCGCACTGCGGAATTAGAAAACTATTTAAAACAAAGATAAAATAGGAAGTATACCGTACAACACCTGACAAGAATAAAGATAAACAAGTATTTATGAAAAGTCGATCGCCCTTCACCCTCAGCATCATCTCAGCAATTGTAACCACCATCGTCCCAGCAGTTTTCGCCCAGCGACCCCCATCAGTCAACGAAATCTACATCGATAAAAATTGCCAGCGCAATCAGCAACTACCGCAACTTGAAAGATTTACTATCTTTAGCAGAAACGAATTTACAACTAACGGTCAAAACTACTGGTTCTACGCCGCCCGCTATCTAGACGGAGCCGTGCTTTTCTGTACCTCACAACCCAACTTCAACCAACCTAAACCTCTAACTGCAAAACAAATACAATCCCAATTTATTGACAAAATAGTCCGAGACCTCAACCACAAAACAGCCTTTATCATCGCAGTCAGAGAAGGAAACGGCCCTGAAGCACCAGTGACAAATTACGGCTTAGAATTGAGCAATGTCGATCGCCCAAAACTCATCTCCCTTTCCATCCTACAGCAGCGGGGAACCCTCAAAGACGGCGGCCCCAGCGAACACACCTTTCAAGGACGGGCAGGTCAATCTATTACGATCGACCTCAAAAGCAGAGCATTCGGCCACAACATAGCACTGTTGGACACCAGCGGCAAAAATATTGCCCAAACACCAGGCAACTCCCAGAATCTCCGAGAGTCTCAACTCATCGTAAAATTGCCTAGTAACGGCACTTATAAAATAGTTGTTAAAGGAGGCGATCGCGCAAGCAAAGGTTCCTACAGCTTAAGCATTAATTCCAATCAACTTTAACTTATATTTTTTTTACATCCACTCAACATCTATCTATACACATCCGCGTTCATCTGCGGTTAAAAAATCCCAATCTTAATTTTTCCCAACAGCCAAAAATCCAAAACTAAAATAAAAGCGAAAGTTGTTAACCAGTGGCGAAACCACCCAAACATCAGCCAAGATAGAAACAACGCCATTCCCGCAATCGCAATGACAAACATCAACCAAATAGCCGCCGCCCTAGAGGGTAAAGACTACAAACAAGCTGCCCAACTCATCAAACAACTACAAAAAGAATCCCCCGAAAATCCGTGGGTGCAATACTATATCGCCCGCTACTACGAACTTACCAACAACCTCGAAAAAGCCCAAACGACCTATAAACAAATACTCCGCGACATCACTAACGCCAAAATCGTCTCCCAGACCCGCCAAGCTATTCAACGGATTGAAACCGCACAACAAAACCTGCGGCAACAAGCCATAGAAACCGCCAAAAATGACCCCAGCAACCTTGAACCGGGACTCCTAATCCTCGAACCCATGAGTCCCGAAAACAAACCCGCCGCCATTCAAAATATCAGCAGAATCTTTAAAATCGACGCCTACACAACCCGGATGCAAATCCAAAGCCGCGGCTGGAGACTCTACAAAACTGGTCCCATCGCCGAACTCCGAATTTACGGTCAAGAACTCCTCAAAGCCGGCATTCCCGTATTTTGGGCAACCCTAAGCGATATTCAAAAAATCCAAATCTTCCGAGTGCAGCACTTCCAGTCTCTCTCTTCCCCAGCCGTTGTTTGCAAAGATCAACTCGATAGACTCGGTGCGATCGAATTTAACTGGTCAGAAGTTACTCAAAGAGTAGAAGGCTTGTTGCCGATGTTCATCGAAGTCATGGACTACTCCCCAAACCGAAGAAAGGAGCAATTTCGCCACAGAGAAATCAGGCAAGATTACGCTCAAATCTGTGACTTACACATTCCCAGAAGAAACTGCATTCTGCGAATTTGCGACCAAAGTTACGAATTTCAACAAGGAGTTGACTTTACCAAAGCTTCGGCTGAGCTCCCCACTTCACCGAACCATAAAAACAAAACATCGAGAGTCAAAAACTCTCAACAAATTCCTCAAAGTACCACCCGAATTAACTGGAATCACTTACTGGAAATATTTGATCGCCAGCTTGACGTTACAGTTTGGTCAGAATTTACGCCCTTTGCCGAGACAGTGCTCGATTACACTAATATGTTGAGTAAGATCGAATCTTATATAGAAGTCGAGCGCAAATCCGAAACTCCTTGGGACTCAGCTTTTCAGCTATACAGCGGATTAGCCTTCCTCAGAAAACCAGAAAATAGGGAATAGAACCAAGAGTTAAAATTAAAAATGAGGAATCCCATTTTTAATTTGTTAACGCCAGCATTGGGAATTATCCCATGCCCAATTCCCTATTATCAATTCCCAATTTCCTATTTCGTTTTCACCTGACGAGCCATTTCCCGGAAATTGTTCATGCTGGGGCCAGGGGTTCGACGACTTCCATTTGGTGTCGGCATTAAATTATTAGGAGCAAAAGTCCGATTCGGTTCAGCTTGACTCGGCACTTTTCCGTTAGTTGCTGCCACTGCAGGTACCTTCACGGGTTCCGGAGTATTAGCAGGAACGCTAGCGACTGGTTCCTTGTCTTTCTTAGACTTTTTCTCTACCTTAGCCTTTTTAGCAGGTTCAGACTTCTCAGACTTCTCAGACTTCTCAGACTTCTCAGACTTAACAGACTCAACTTTTGCCGGTGCGATCGCAACAGGCTCAGCCTTCGCAGGCGCAACTTTTGCTGGTTCCTTAGCTCCCGATTCGCCCAAATCTAGGAAATATTCAGACTTTTTCAAGCCCAACAGTCTGGCGAAAAATCCGAAAATACCGCCGAAGAAATTTTTGATAAAACCAAACATTAGACTTACTCCTTTTGTTCTTTTAGAGAAATTTGTACAAGCTTGTCAACAAAGTTAGATTACGAGCTAGAGCAACCTTTGTCTACATTTCTTAATCAAAATTTACATTTAGCTGTATTTAAGCTACCTCATCAAAGCAAATTTTAAGTATAAATACTAGCCATACTTTGCACTTATTTACAAGTATCTCAGAATTTGTTAGCGATTCCCACTAATTGTCGATCGTACCTCGATCCGATTCCCTAGCTGTCCTAGTAGGGGTAAAACTCCCTAGGGGAGTGATTTATGCTGTAATTAGCAAGCAATTTTCCCGCAAAATGAACAGTTCGCTCGAGCGCAATCCCGTCATCCTCATACACGGCATCTGGGACACAAAGATTATTTTCAACACAATGTCCGCCCGCCTCACTCAACTTGGATGGTCAGTCCACAGCCTCAACCTCACCCCCAACGACGGCAGCATCGGGCTCGACTTACTGGCCAAGCAACTCGCAGACTACATCTCTGAAACCTTCGATCCAGAACAATCTTTAGACATAGTAGGCTACAGCATGGGCGGCATCGTCAGTCGCTACTACGTCCAGCGACTCGGAGGAATCAACCGCGTACAGCGTTTCATCACCCTATCTTCCCCTCACCACGGCACCCTCACCGCTTATTCCCTACGCCTACCAGGATACCTGGATATGCGCCCCGATAGTCGCTTGCTGCGCGATTTGAATCAAGATGTGACAATGCTCAAACGCATAAACTTTACATCAATGTGGACGCCATTTGACATAATGATTGTACCGGCGAACAGCTCCCAAATGCCAGTAGGTAAAGAAGTGAAAGTCAACGTTTTGCTGCACCGCCAAATGGTGACAGAACCCCAAAGTATTAACGCATTAGTTGAAGAACTAAAAGCACCTATTGAAAATAAAATTCCCACTTAAAAATGAATAGCAATTTCAGCCGCAACCCAGTCTTGCTCATTCACGGAATCTTCAGAAAATCGGGAATTTTTCACAAAATGTCTGCCTACCTGACACAACTGGGATGGTCAGTCTACACCCTCAATCTCTCGCCCCATTGGGGCAACGCCAGCATAGACGAATTAGCCCAACAGATAGCAGATTATATAGACAAAACCTTTGCGCCAGAACAGCATCTAGATATAGTAGGATTGAGCATGGGCGGTTTAGTAACTCGCTACTACTTGCAAAGGTTAGGTGGCATTAACCGAGTGCAGCGCTTTATTGCCATATCTTCTCCTCACAGCGGTACTTGGATGGCTTACACTCTCTGGGGAAAAGGCTGCATCCAAATGCGTCCTGGCAGTGCTTTTCTGGAAGATTTAAATCGAGATTCTGCCTTGTTGGAAAAGCTTAATTTTACTTCGATTTGGACAGATTGGGATTTCATCATCGTACCTGCTTCTAGTTCCCAAATATCTGCTGCCAAAGAAGTAAAATTGTCTGTTTTCGCCCATGCCATGATGGCGAGGCATTCCAGCAGTTTAAAAGCAGTCGCTGAAGCACTGTCAGAACCATTGAAAGTTCATGATTAACCGTTTGATTCATTCTTGTATAAGGTGAAATTTTGTAGGGCGGGTTTCACCTACAATAATTGCCTAAAACCAAAAATCTTGTAAACCCGCCCCCAGCAACAAGGCAAATCGCTACCGGACTAGATATCAAACTGCATCGCCAACTTCAGCGTATTCGCTGCGGCCAAAAATTGCTTCAGCCTCACAGTAATACTTGAATTCCAGTATATTGTGGAAAGGATCTTCTAAGAAGAAAGTACGGTGCTCTGTAGGCAAACCGACAAATCGCCGTCTCGGTTCTTGATAGAAATTTAAGTTGTTTTGCTGGGCTTTCTCTAACAACGCTTCCCAGTCAGCTTCGGAAGTAAAAATTAACCCAAAATGCCGGGGATAGATGCCTCGCTGAGGGGTCAAAGGTTCGCGGCTGACGTGGGCGACAATTTGATGGCCACACAAACCCATAATCGCAGAATTAGGCGATTCGCGACCTAGTTCGCAGCCGAGCCCGTCTACGTAGAACGCTTTGGTTTGGGCAATATCGGTCACAGGGAAGGCAAGATGAAATAAGACTTGACTCATGGAGGTACTAAATGCAGAATCCAGAATTGTTCTTTAATTATTTATCTTGGTCTAATCCTTGGTTGGTGGCGATCGCCCTAAATACAGTTTTACTCGCG
>NZ_JAUBQR010000360.1:0-3563 GCF_036701385.1 Microcoleus sp. Pol12B4
AAAAACTCTACGGCAGAGAAAATGAAGTTGAAACCTTATTAGCAGCCTTTGAGCGAGTCAGCAGAGGCAGCACAGAAATGATGCTAGTATCCGGTTACTCTGGCATTGGAAAATCCGCCTTAGTACAAGAAGTTTATAAACCAATTACTAAAGCCAGAGGTTATTTTATTGCCGGAAAATTCGACCAATTTCAACGAAACATCCCTTACGCAGCAGTTGTCAAAGCATTTCAATCATTAGTCAAGCAACTCTTAACAGAAAGCGAAAATCAACTCAATACCTGGAAATCCAAACTTTTAGCAGCTATTGGCACTAATAGTCAAATAATTGTAGATGTCATTCCTGAAATAGAATTAATCATTGGCAAACAGCCGGCCGTACAAGAATTAAGCGCTACAGAAGCACAAAACCGCTTTAATTTAGTCTTTCAAAAATTCATCCGCGTGTTTTGTTCATTTGACTATCCCTTAGTCATCTTTCTCGACGATTTACAATGGGCTGATTCCGCTACATTGAAATTGCTACAAGTAATGATGGCAGATGAGCAAACACAATATCTATTTCTAATTGGTGCTTATCGAGACAACGAAGTTAACCCATCTCATCCTTTAATAATGACTTTGGATGAGCTGCCAAATCAAGGGGCAAGAATCGAGCGAATTACTTTAGCTCCCTTACACCTTCAGCAGATAGGCAACTTAATTGCTGATACAGTTCGTAAAGACACAGAATCAGCGCTCCCCTTAGCAGAGTTAGTGCTCAATAAAACTCAAGGTAATCCTTTTTTTGTCAATCAATTTCTCAAAACTCTTTATCAAGAAAACCTGCTGAAATTTAACTTTCAACAAAGAAACTGGGATTGGAATATATCAGAAATTGAATCAGTAGGCATTACGGATAACGTCATTGAATTGATGATTGGTAAATTGAAAAAACTGCCAGAATCAACTCAGCAAGTTTTGCGCTTGGCTGCTTGCGTCGGTAATAGTTTTGAGTTAAAAACTCTCTCAATTATTAATGAGAAATCTTGGGGAACCACGTTTCAAGAACTATTGCCAGCCATCCAAGAGGGATTGATTCTAACTACTTCTGAGTTAGGTGCTACCGAATCAGAAATAATTAATTCCGACTTGGTAATTACTAATTATAAGTTTTTGCATGACCGCGTGCAGCAGTCAGGTTACGCTTTGATTGACTCAAAGTTGCAAACCGCAATTCACCTACAAATTGGTCGCCTGTTACTGGCAAATATTTCTCCTGAGCGACGAGCCGAAAGAATTTTTGAAATTGCCGATCATTTAAATTTGGGTCGTAATTTAATCATTAATGAGCGCGAGAAAACTGAACTAGCTATTTTAAATTTAACTGCGGCTCGCAAAGCCAAAGATGCAACGGCTTATGCTGCTGCCAGAGACTACTTAAAAATCGGTCGAGAAATTTTACCGGGCGATATTTGGCAAGAATCCTACGAATTAGCTTTTACTTTTCATAAGGAGCTGGCAGAGGCAGAATATTTAAACGGCAATTTTGAAGAATCAGAAGCTTTAATAGAAGTGGCATTTGCCCGGGCAAAATCTGAGCTAGAGCAAGCCGAAATTTACAACATTTTGATCGTGCAGTACACTCTTGTGAGTAAATATGAATCCGCAGTTCAATCGGGATTAAAAGCCCTTCAATTGCTGGGCATTGACTTGGCTGAAGATAATTTAAGCGAGGCGGTTAATGCGGAAATGGCGGCAGCTAAAGCCAATTTGGCAAACCAAGAAATTGCTTCCTTAATTAATGCAGAAAAGATGAAAGATCCGGCTCAACAAATGGCAATGAAATTATTGGGCAACATGGGACCGCTAACGTTTTTTTCCTCTCAAGAGCTGTGGAAGTTGACTGTAATCAAAGCGATTAACCTTTCTCTCAAGTACGGTTTTGTAGCGGGAGGGTCTTACTGCTATTCGTGTTATGGAATTATCCTAAATTCAATTTTAGGGGATTACCAATCGGCTTATGAGTTTGGCAGACTCGCTCTGACTCTCAGCGAAGATTCAAATAACTTGTCTCAAAACTGCCAAGATAGTGTGATATTTGCTAATTACTTAAACTGCTGGGTGAGGCCGCTCAAAACCACGGCGGAAATTAATAACGAAGGTTATAAAGTTGGCTTGCAATCGGGCAATTTGCAATGGACGGGTTATAACCGGATGTTTCAAACTATTACCTATTTCTTCCAAGGTATGAATTTAAATAATCTCTTGGAAGATATTGCCAAGTCGCTCCATTTTTGCGAGCAAACTAAAAATTTATGGGCGATTGATATAATTCTTGCTAATAAGTCAGCAATTTTAAATTTGATGGGCGAAGAGGATGATGTTAGCGAAAAACAGCATTTAGAAAATTTCCACAGCCGTAAAAGTATGGCGGCACTGTGCGAGTTTTATGTTTTAAAAGCGCAGACTTTATATCTTTACGGACTGTATAGTGAGGCGCTAGAAGCATCGGATCGCGCTGCGGAACTGCTCGATTATTTGATGGGTCATATTTCTAGTGCTCACCATCATTTTTACCGTTGTCTGATCTTAACGGCTCTGTATTCAGAGGTTTCTGAATCGGAGCGAAAAGATTACTGGGAGCAATTAGAAGCTAATCAGAAACAAATCAAAATTTGGGCGGATAACTGCTGGGAAAGTTTCGCACATAAATTCTCGCTAGTGGCGGCAGAAATGGCGAGGATTTCAGGTCGAGATTTGGAGGCGATGGATTTGTACGATTGCGCGATAGCTCAGGCTAGAGAGGATGATTTTATTCAGAATGAAGCGCTGGCGGCGGAGCTGGCTGCTAAATTTTGGTTGGCGAAGGATAAAGAAGAATTTGCCCAAATCTATTTGACTAAAGCTCACTATGGCTACCAATACTGGGGTGCTAAACGTAAAGTTGAGAGTCTGGAGGAAAAATATCCTCAATTAATCGCGAGAACATCAGGGAAGACCACTACTCAAACAAAAGTTAATAGAACTACGACGGCGACTACTAGCAATAATTTGGGGGAGACGTTAGATTTAACTACTGTGATGAAAGCTTCTCAAGCGATTTCGGGTGAAATTGTTTTGAGTAGGTTGCTGGAAAGATTGATGAAAATTGCGATCGAAAATGCGGGGGCCCAAAAAGGTTTTTTGATTTTAGAAAAAGCGGGAAACTGGGCAATTGAGGCGGAAGGTTCGGTGAAGGAGGATGAAGTTAGTGTGCTGCGATCGCTTCCTCTCAATCCCACAGCAGCTTCTGAGGGCACTCCTTTGCTGGCTTGTGCGATCGCCAATTATGTGATTCGTACTCAGGAAAATGTGGTCTTAAATAATGCGGCTCAAGAGGGACAATTTACCCGCGATCCTTATATTGCAGCCACTCAACCGAAGTCTATTCTTTGTACTCCTCTGCTGCACCAAGGTAAGCTGACTGGCCTTCTTTATTTGGAAAATAACCTGACTGAAGGGGCTTTTACTACCGATCGCCTAGAATTGTTAAAACTTTTATCTTCCCAAATTGCTATTTCCATTGAGAATGCTCAACTTTAC
>NZ_JAUBQR010000036.1:0-36909 GCF_036701385.1 Microcoleus sp. Pol12B4
CGATCGCTATAATAAAACGAACCCTGACCTTGACTTTGACCCTTGGAGCAGCCCTCAGCCTCGGAACCTGTCGCACAATCTAAAAACGGGTGGATGTAATTGTCAGCGTCAAAAAAGTCGGCGGACCAATCCACTAAAACCGCAGGATAAATTCCCTTCTCTATGTTTTGAAACAAAGTCGGAGATTCCACGCTGTTAATTTCTACCTTCATTATCCCGTCCATTTTGAGTTTAGCTTGCGCCTCCATCATGCTCACCACTAAAGCTCGTTTTGTGGAAGATGAAGCATACCAAATTGGCAGAACGAAAGGATTGGTGGCAGAGTATCCCGCTTTCGTTAAAAGTTCCTTAGCCTTTGTCGTGTTGGCATCACCGTAGAGTTCTTTAAAAACAGGTTTTTGAACGTCGAAGTTTGTGGGAATCAGACTGTAAAGCGGTTGTGCTTGTCTCCGCAGTACGCGCTCGTTAATCACCGGGCGATCCATCACTGCTGCGATAGCCTGTCTGACTTCTAACTTGTCCAGCGGTTTAGACTTGGTATTCAGCGTTATGTAATTAACCGTACTGCTTTCCCCCGCGATTTCCTGCCATTTCCCTTTTTTTGCTCCCTCGTCCAAGCTTTGAACTTGGTCTGCATCCAGAGACAAATAAGCCACATCAACGGCACCAGTCTGAAAAGTATTGAACAAATTTGAGGAACTAGAAAGCAGCAAAATGTCAATTCCTTGATTAACCGGCTTTTCCCCCCAATACTTTTCAAACACGTCAAACTTGACAGAATCGCTGCCGTACTTTGCCAGCTTGTAACGTCCAGTTCCCACAAACGTATCGGGTTTAAATTTACCCTGTCCAATCTCGTATGCTTTCGGAGAAACAGCACACATACCGGAAAATGTTAACAGGGAAGGAAAAGCAGAAAAAGGCTTTTTGAGTTGAAAAGTTAATTCGTATTCACCCGTGGCTTTTATTGATTCTACTGCATCGCTCAACAACATAGCCGGACTGCCACCATTTTTGATAAACCGCTGCAAGGAAAATTCCATTGCTGCGGCGTTAAAAGGTGTGTCATCGTGAAAAATAACGCCTTGACGCAAGGGGATTGTATATGTCAATCCGTCTTGGCTAACTTTTGGCATCGCTGTCGCTAAGTGGGGGATTAACTCTGTAGTTCCCGACTTGTAAGTGTAGAGAGTGTCGCCCAAATTTCGCAGCAATTGTCCTGATAAGGTTTCGTAACCGTCCGCAGGGTCGATCGTCCGCAATTTTAAGGTTGTGCCAATAGTAATGCGGTTATTAGCATTTTCGCCGCCGCTCGCATTCACCGATCGACGTGATCCCTGTCCGCAACTCGCAGTTAACAAGCAGCACATAAAGAACAGGGCTATCGCTTTAATCACTGAAGGTTTTATATGTATTCTAGGCTGATGCTTGTTAATTCCCATCGTCTTTTTTTGACACTCCAAATTACTGATTATATTATCAGGACTTACGCGCTTTTAAACTAGAAACCGGATTTATTGATAGATTCTCCTGTAATACAAATATCGCTGCCTAACCAGAGCAACTTAAAAGCTTGGTGATGTTCTATCTGCTTGAGATCCTTTGGCTCAATCTCGATCGCTAGCGGGGTCATGAGTGTTATTGCTAAGAAGTGCGGCGATCGTCTTAATTAATTTATCCGGTTCGATCGGCTTTGCCAGATGTCGGTGAAATCCAGCTTGCAAAGCTTGCTTTTGATTAAACTCCCCCGCATAGGCAGTCAGAGCGATGGCGGGAATCAGCCCACCCCGTTCTGGCGGCAGAGCTCGCACTTGCCGCAACAGCATATAGCCATCCATCCCCGGCATACCAATGTCGCTCAACAGGACATCTGGCTGGAAATTAGTCAACGCTGTGAGGACTTCTTGAGGGACAGCAACAGTCAGAACCTCTGCACCTGCATCTTCTAGCAAAAAGGAAATCAACTCTCGCATATCCGGCTCATCATCTACCACAAGTATCCGCATCCCGGATAACGGTTCATCCGCAGTAGATCGTTCCGAAAGTCTTGCCAGAGAGTTTTCTTGTCCCTTTACCTTCCCTGATAGGGGCAGTCTGACGGTAAAGGTAGCTCCTAACCCTTCACCGAGGCTATCTGCCCCAACGGTGCCACCGTGGAGTTCCACTAGATGCCGCACGATCGCCAGCCCCAATCCCAAGCCACCAAACTTACGGGTTGTAGCGCCATCTTTTTGCCGGAAGTAATCAAACACGTAGGGTAAAAACTCCCGTGCGATGCCAATCCCTGTATCCGCCACCGTAATTTGAGCGTGATTGCCAACACGAGTCAAATTCACTTCAACGCGCCCTCCGGCTGAGGTGAATTTGACTGCATTGGAAACAAGATTCCACACAACTTGCTGCAAACGGCCCGAATCCCCCAAAATTTGTCCAATCTGAGGATCTAACACAGTCCGAATATCAATGGATTTGGCAACAGCAGCCAAATTGACAGTTTCGATCGCCGATTCCACAGTTAAAGCTAAATCGACTGGACGAATATTAAGACTGAGCTTGCCTTGGAGAATTTTCGAGACATCAAGCAAATCTTCAATCAATTCAGTTTGCAGCTTGGCATTGCGTTCGATCGTCGCTAACGCCTGTGCAGTTTTGGCCGCATCCAGCTTGCCAGTTTGCAGCAGCTTTGTCCACCCCAGGATCGGATTGAGGGGCGATCGCAATTCATGGGACAGTACCGCTAAAAACTCATCCTTGATCCGATTTGCCTGTCTTAGCTGTTCCGCTTGCTGCTGGAGTGAATCGTTCAGGTTTGCCCGTTCCAGGGCGATCGCGATCTGGTCACAGGTAGATCCCAGCAGCTCGATTTCTGCAGGCGTGAAGTGCGTCCGAGTCAGACTGGCAAATGAGAGCGTTCCTAATAACTGCCCTTGAGCAATTAACGGTTGACCCACGTAAGCCGTCATGCCCAGTTCAGAGACGGCTTTACCATTCGGATGAGTGGAAAGTTCGGCTTGATTCAAGACAAGTTGCTGCTGCGTTTGGGCAACCAGTCCACAGAGATATTCCCCTAATTCGATCCATGCGATCGCCTGTGCCCTTTCTTCAGAGATGCCATCATAGTTTTTCAAATGCAGCATCGGGTGGTTGTCTTTTTCTTCCACCATGAAGTTGTAGTAAGAGTGCAGATCGAGTAGCACTGCAAGTTTGCGGAATAGCGTGTCCATCAAAGCCAGAGGCTGTTCTGTCTGCATCAGATCGCGGGTAGTTTCATACAGCAATTGCAGTCGCTCACTTGCTTGCCGTTGTGCGGTCTTATCCTGCATGATTTTGACAAATCCCTGCGGACAATCCGCTTCATTAAGCAGGGGCATCATCAATCCACTGGCCCAAAAGTGATTCCCATCCTTGCGGACGTGCCAGCGTTCGTCTTCTGCCCGTCCTTGCAGTAGAGCCGTTTGCCTCTCGTACTCGGGTTGTCCTTGTTCGTTATCTTCGGGTGTGAAGATCATCCGACTCGGACAACCAATTGCTTCTGTCTCGGTATAGCCCAACAGCCTTTCTGCCCCTGAGTTCCAACTGGCAATGATGCCGTTAAGGTCGAGGGTGAAGATGGCATAATCTTTGGCGCTTTCAAAGATCAGACGGAGGCGGGATTCACTCTGGCGCAGGGCTTCCTCAGCTTGCTTGTGGTCTTCAATATCAACACAAGAGCCTATGTACCCCAAGAACTCACCTTCCAATCCGTAGCGAGGAACAGCTTCATCCATAACCCAACGGTATATGCCATCAAAGCGTTTCAAGCGATATTCCATCTTGAACGGTTGACGGGCATCAAAGGCCGTCACATAGGTGTCTAAACACCGATCGAGGTCGTCGGGGTGGACTCCTTCTGCCCAACCATTGCCCGTTTCTTGCTCGATCGTCCGTCCGGTAAAGTTTAGCCACGGGAGGTTGAAGTAATTACAGAGTTTATCGGTGCCCGACATCCAAATCATCACAGGGGCGGCATCTGCCATCAGCCGGAACCGTGCCTCACTCTCCCGTAGTGTGGCTTCGGCTTGTTTGCGATCGGTGATATCGTTGACCAGTGCTACAAACCCTTCAACTTTTCCCTGGCTATTGAAGCGGGGAACATAGGTCGCATTAATATAACGGGTTCGACCATCTTTGTAGGAAATTTGGCTTTCAAAGGTCACTTCCTCTCCTGCCAAGACTTGCTCAACATAAGGAAGAATCCCTTCATAGGCAGTTTCGCCTAAAACCTCTTGAAGGTGCTTGCCATAGATTTGCGCTGCCGGATGTCCCAACCATTCTTCATATGCTCGATTGTTGAAGCGATAGCACTGGTCTGAGTCTACAAAGGAAATCAAGGCAGGCACGGCATTGGTGACTAAACGAAGTTCTGCTTCTCGTTGTTGCAATACTTCCTCTGCCAGTTTTTGATCGGTGACATTTCGGAAATAAATCGTAATCCCGTTTGCCGCAGGGTAAGTGCGAACGTCATACCAACGATCGTGATCCGGATAAAACGCCGTGACTGAAAAAGCCACGCGCTCGTTTGCCACGCGCCGATGAACCCGCTCAAACTCGCTGCCATTGAGTCCTGGGAATTCTTCCCAAAAATTCTTCCCAATCAGATCGCCCGGAGTGCGGTCTAGCAGAATTTCCGCTGACCGATTCACGTAAGTAAAACGCCAATTCTCATCAAGAGAAAAGAATCCATCATCAATGCTCTCTAGAATGTTGCGACTCTGCTCTTCGCTTTGACGCAACGCTTCTTCGGCTTGTTTGCGCTCGCTGATGTCGATTAATAGGCCGCGCGTCGAAGTTATGACGCCCTCAGCGTTGTAGGCGCAATCGCCCTTTGCCAAAATCCAACGAACGGTGCCATCTGCCCACAGCGTCCGATACTCAATTTCAGTATGCGGTTGATTCGCTTTGATCTCAGTGAGGACGCTGTGAACGAATGGGCGATCGTCCTGATGCACGGCTTCTAAAAACACCTGCATCGACATTTCCGTATTGACGGGTAAACCAAACATCGCTTTGGCTATGTCCGTAAAACTCAGGGTGTCAGTTTCTATATCCCAATACCACAAACCCAAATTGCCGCCTTCGGAAGCCAGTCGGAACTGTTCTTCGCTCTCGCGCAACGCCTGGAACGATCGATCGCGCTCGAAGGCGATGCTGGCAACTTGGGTGCCGAACTCGGCGAGTTTATATTCCCAATCCGTAGGTTTCCGCGCCTCGCTAAAGCAAAGCATCAGCCACCCCAGAGCTAGATTGTCCTGCCTGAGCAGGGGCTGAGAATGACACCCTAGAATGCCATTAGCCACGGATAAATTTCGCCATGGTTGCGAGCAGCGATCGTCGTTGGCAATGTCGGCGCAGGTCATCGACTGACCGCTATACACTGCTTCGCCACACGTTCCAATGCACAAATCGTTAATCGGAGCATCTTGGAGTCCTTCACCAAAAGACGGTGGAAAGTCTGGAGTAATGGATCTCTTAAACGTCAGCCCCTGAGCATCTGCTAGCAGGAAGCAGGCGCGGGTACCCGGATTCAGCCTGGATACTGAGCCACACACGGCTGCCAGACAGTGGTCTAGTGGCTGTCCGAATGCGATCGACTCCAGCAGCCGTTTCTGCTCGATTAGGAGAAGTTCCGCCTGTTTGCGATCGGTAATGTCAGCAAGCAAAACGGTAAGTCCACGGGGCGAAGGGTAAATTCGGTAGTCATGCCAACCCTTCCAAGGTGAGTAGAGATAATCAAACTGGAGCGGCGTTTGTTCACGTATTGCCCGATGAAATTGCACGTAAGCATCGGTGTCAACTGCCGCCGGAAATAGCTCCCAAACGTTCTGACCCAGAAGCGCTGACCGCGGCATTCCAACCATTTCACAGTAGCGATCGTTGACATAGGTGTAGCGCCAATCGCGATCGAGGATGTAAAACCCATCGTTGATGGTAGAAAGTACCGTTTCTAACTGTTCTTTTGCAGCAGTCGCCGCAGTTTGTGCTACTTGGCCCCGAAGCTGGGCCTTTTGTTCTAGCGACCTTGCCTCCTGTAAAGTTTGCAAAGCTGCTTTCGCATTTTTTAGAGCAGTGCGCCACGATAGATTGAGTGAAGCGCTCAATCCTGCGGCGATCGAAAACATACCCAGCCGAACAATTGTCTCTACATTAAATATCTGTAAGGAATAGAACGGCTCAATAAAAAAATAGTTGATTGCCAGCGTCGATAAAATTGTTGCCAGAAGCCCAGCCCCGAAACTGCCATACCAGGAACTCACCATCACCGCGATGAAAAACAGGGGCGTCGTGGTTGGGTACAGCCACGGTAAAAGCGATCGGGTTAGCGCCAGTGCTAGAGCCACGGAGAGGGTCGCCACACCATAGGGAAGTAGTCTAACTCTGAAAATGCTGTTGATTCCCTCTAAACTCACCCTTTGTACTCCTTATCAGAAAAATATCTTCCTCGCAGCGCTTGACTGCATTCGCGAAGCGTTGCATCTGGCAAATTACCTAACTCATCCAGCAATATCTAACTTTGCTTGAGTGCCAAGCGAGAAGGCGTAGGGTATCCATTTTCCCAACGATGAATCGGAGAAAGCTCATGCCTAATTCATCCGCCAACTTTTTTTGAGACAGGTTCAGCGGTGGCCACCGTTCTCGTACGAAATTATCCTTCGCTGGTTTTTGAGCCCTAAGCCGTTCTATTTTGAGAACCCCCAGAAGTAACAGGTATAAAGCTGTTTATATTTTACACCTTTGGCAGATTCCAGAGGTCAGTCGTCACTCTCAAGATATATAGCAATCCTTACAGGAGTCGTATTTTTTTTATCCCACCCCAACCCTCCTCGAACCCGCTCTGAGAAAGTAAGAAATTTACAAGTGATGCGAGGATGGCTATATGGAGTCAATCTAAAATCTCAAATAGACTAACTTGCTTTAAATTCCTTTGAGGAGCGATCGCCAATCCCGACAGCGTTTCAGGTAAATACGAGCTACATGATCGCTGGGATTTGTTCGCAAACACTCTTCAAATAATTTTCCTGCTTCTCGGAATTCCTTGCGATCGCACAGTAACATAGCTTCATTATATACAGACAAATTTTCTAGCTTTGCCGACAAAATTTCCGCCGGATCTGCATCAAATACCTCATAAACTACTACATATTGAGATTTTCCTTTTACCTGTACTTTATCCACAATCCTAATAGCATAATCTGTTGGATTTCGCAACCGTTCCAACGTCTGCTGAGAAATTAACAGAGGTACGCCATAATCTTTTGTCAATCCTTCAATGCGAGATGCTAAATTAACAGCATCGCTAATCACAGTGCTGTCCATTCGGCTTTTACCCCCAACTGTCCCCAGCATCAAAGAACCCGAATTGATGCCAATTCCAATTTTAACTGGGACGTAGCCGACACCTTGACGGTATTCGTTGTAATTTCTAAGGATATTTAGCATTGCAACACCCGCTTTTACTGCATCATCGGCAAAGTCGCTAAACAAAGCCATAATTGCATCGCCGATGTATTTGTCAATAAACCCGTTATTGCTAGTAATGGCAGGCTCCATCCGCGAAAGATAAGCATTAATAAATTTAAAATTTTCTTGGGGAGTCATAGTTTCTGAAAGCGTCGTAAAATCGCGAATATCCGAAAATAGCACTGACATTTCCTGCTGCACTTGGTCGCCTAAATGGACATCTATAATACTTTCATATCCCAACAAATTTAGAAATTGGTGAGGCACAAATCTACCGTAGGCATCAGTTAACTCTGATTCGGCATCCAGGGATTTTTCTAAATTTTGGTTGAGGTCAAATAGTTTCTTAATAAATAAATGGCGATCGGCTTCAGCTTCTTTGCGTTCCGTGACATCTTGAAAAACTGCGATCGCAAAAGCAACTTTGCCACCCTCGTCAAAAATTGGCGTCCCCCAAATCTCAAGGGGAACTTTCTTGTGGGGTTGATGAATTTCTAGATCCTCCGCCGTCGCGTTTTCTCCCCTCAAAGCTCGGACGATCGGCAAATTCTCGAAAGGGTAAATATTTTCAGTTCCCGCAATATAAATTTGATAACTTTCTGACAAATCCTCAACTGAATTTAAGGGCAAAACTCCTTGACCGAGTAATTGCTGTCCCGCGTGATTGACGTAGTAAGGTTGGCCTTGATAATCCAGCACGAGCACACCTATGGGGATCGCTTCGAGAAATTGAGCCAGCTTGATTTCGCCTTCGCGCACGGCCTCAAATGCGCGAGATCGTAACTCAGTTTCAACGGTATCGGAATGTTGAGCAGTAGTTTCCAACAAGATTTCCAGATCCGCTTTTTCCTCCTTCAAGTCTTCCACTTGCTGGCGCAATCTCTCTATCTCTAAAAGTAGCTGTTCTCTAGATGGTTGTTCTTCCAGCATAACTCGAGAATTTGCGCCTCGACTAACAAAAAATTTCTCAACAGCTCGCACCCTAAACGTAATCGTTTTTCTATAGAAAATCCAATTGCAAACCAGGCATCAGGCGTTGGAAATTCCTCAAAGATTTACCGTGCCAACCTATGCTTTGAGAGCCTTGTACCGCCATTTGCACCCTGGCTGTTTTGCGTACCTGGATAATAAACTTAGATAGCATATTGATGCCAGAACTGTTCAAAAATTCTAACTGCTGCAAATTGAGGGTAATTTTCGTCGGTTCCACGTCGGCAACCTTCATCAGCAACTGCGCTATCGGTGCGTACTCGGCAGGCCCGCTCAGCCTTAGAGATCCAATAATACTCACGGTTGCCGTTGCTGGATCGTAACAGATTTGGTAATCTTCTGTATTAATTTCCATAGTCACAAAAAAAAGTCCCTTAGATATTATCGATCGCCAGCGTTGGTTATACTGTTAATTGCACCATAGTTGTCACTGCAATTACTTCCGGGTCTTTTTGCATGGTCTGGAATTTCCAGCCAAGTTTGGCGTTATAATCGGTGAGCATCGTCAACAAACCCAATCCGGAATTGGTGCAGCTTTCGTCAGCAGCATTTTTTTCCAGCTGCTGAATGTAAAGTTCGCTGGGTTCCGAGGTCAGCAACTGTTGAATGTAAGCCTGAAACTTGTCCACAGCTTGCGGAGAGATACTGTTAGCAACTGAGAAAATCACTCCGTCGGTCTCTAATTGCAGTTTAATGTAGATTGGGTACTCCGAAGTTTCATTATTAAATTTCATGGCATTTTCCAATAACTCGTTTGCAATGTAGCTAACAGCGCTTTTTATTTCAGCTTGTTTTTCAATTGTGGAGGGTTCATTTTGTTTGCCAGGGAAAAAAGTCGTCAGGTAGTCAGCCAAAAAATCCGCCGACAAACCATTGTTCCGCCACCGCTGCTTGAGAGGAACCGAACTCGGAGAAAATCCAATTATTAAGTATTCTTGGCTAGCGGGCTGCTCGATGAAATTACCTAAAATCTGAATCATATCGATTTGAGAGCTAAAGTTTGAGATGAGGGAGATCACTAAATATATTTTAAACTTTAGAAGGAATATCCAAGTAGTTATTTTTGTTGGAGTACCAGCAACGGGATGTCGTCAAAAACTTTTTGTTTACCTATGTGCGATGATCGCACGTCCTTAATTACAGCGTACCTAATTTCGGTAGCCGAACGCTGCCAATAACTTTGTATTAACCTATCTAAACCATAAAGCAGTTGATCCATACTTTGAGCTTCCGTAATCCCGTCAGTGTACAGCACAACCACATCTCCTGAATGCAAGTGCACAATTTTCTCAGCAACAAATTCAGCAATATCTGCATCAAGCCCGATCGGGAAACCCAAATCGATTTTATCAAAGCGATCGACAGAACCGTTACACCGCACGACAATCATTTCTTCGTGCTGGGCAGTTAACTTCAGCATTCCTTGCTGATAGTCTAGCAAAGCAGGGCTGGCCTGTTTATCGGATTTCACTCGCTTCACATTATCGTAAATTACACGATTAATAGCCCTTAAAATCTCACCGATCCTGTTCATTGTAGGCGAGCAAAGTTCGGACAGCCGTTTGAACCATAATCATTAAAATGCCGCTCTCCAATCCGTGTCCCATCACATCCCCAATGCCGATTTTTACTCTACCTTTGTGCTGGAGTAAGTCGTAATAGTCGCCGCCTACTTCCTCAGCAGCTTCCATAAATCCCGCAATATCTAAGCCGATAACTTCCTTGAGTTCTCGCTTTTTCGGTAGCAGCATCTGCTGAATTTTGCCAGTAACGTCTAGTTCGGCGCTCATTCGCATATTTTCAGCTTTTAGGCGATCGTTGAGAACAGTAATTTTTTGATTTGCCGCAACTAAGGCATCGGCAATTTTGTTGAACGCACCCACAGCTTGCCGCAGTTCATCTCTGTTATCCAAAATAATTTTCTGGTCTAAATTGTCAGTTGCCATTTTTTTAAAGTTTCGTAAATAACAAATTCAGTTTGCATAACTGCCCTGTGAAAAGACACAAATAGATAAATAACTAGAGCTAATATTGTTAACAATAAAATTAAAAGCAATTGTTTGCTATTAACAATATCAGCAAGCCGATGCTGAAGAAAACCTAACTTATTTACAGTTTTTTCCCTAATTTTAAAATTTGCATTTAAATCCAATTTTCTGCCAATGATGTATGCGTAATATTTTAGTGATACAGCTTGATATATTGTTTAATATAGTTGCTTATTTAGCTGCTTAACCAGAGAGTTAAATTTTATTAAATCCTGTGTTAATGCCGAGCGCAGATTCCCCTGATGATCGTTGCTAAATGCACCTTCTATATTAAGTTAATTACCAAAGCATCATTGATTTCTCTCGATCGGCTGGAAAGAGTAATCACTTACGCTCTTTCTTCTGGTATGGCCTCGTAATTCAGCCTAATTTTTTGAGAAACAAGCCTACTTTATGAGAAAAATTTTTCCATTTCTGGAAGCTGACGCCAAGTAGTAGTTGTTAAATAATATGTATCCAAATCTGGGTCGGAAATCAGATTAGAAGTATCGCCGACGCGAGCGCTCAGTCTATCAATATCTGTAGCTAAACATTGATAGACAAAAGCGTAAGTTCCTAAACTCCACTGGCTACGACGTTTAAAGTTTTGCCAATTTTGATGAATTTTATAAAAATTTTCACTGGACCTTAATATGTTTCCGACCTGGCTATCTGTATTTGCTAAGGCTTGAAAGTTTTTGTCTACTTTGGCTTCTAAATCTTTGGGGGATTTTGAAGTGCTTAAATTAGGATGTAAACTCTGATAATTTAACTGTTTAAGTTTCGGGTATGTATTCCCTAAAATGGCGCAGTGGTCGCAGGTATTCATTACCGTAGATTTCTTTTTTAGTAAAATCAACCCTGCTGTTAATTTCGGCAATCAACAGGTACATAACCAAGGTTAAAGGTATAGCAAATAGAAAACCGATCACGAGATTTTTTTGAGGATAACTCAGCCGATTCATTAAAGGGATTGCCAGGGATTTCCTGTTCATAATGGATAGATGTCAACAAAATTGTACTCAGAAAGTAGCCTTTGCTACTAAATTAGTTGCGAGGACGGTGACTCTAGAAAACCACAATGCTAATACAATTAATCAGCGATAGCGGGTTTTATTTCTAATGCGTTTTCGTCCTGTTGCAACAAATATTGCCACATCCCTGTGATATCATTGGCTCAGCTCGCCTCCCACAGTCTAAAACACGTTTAGCAGTTGTGGAACGAAGAATAGTAATTTGTACTGAGATTGGGGGGTAGGATTAGAGGCTTTTAAGAATATTTACTTAAGCATAAATTTTTCTTAATACCCTGAGACAAAAAGTAAAAATTAAGTAATAACTGGGTAGTGCAAGTTTCCTGAAGCACAACAGCCGGCAGCGAGTAGGAAATACTTGTGCCATACCAGCAACTAGCAGTCAAGTCGGTTCTGCACAAAGGAACCAATAGCACCAGCAAGAGTGTCTAAATAAGTATCTGCAGTTGAGTGTTCAGGAGCGATCGCGAATTGTGTAAAGTGAGGCAGAGGGCGTATGATGAAAAGAATCTCCATAAATAAATTTCAACAGAATAAAAACCGAGACCAAAAGCAGCCCAATCCTGTAATCTTGGCTTTGGTGCTGACAGGGATTCTAGTATGGGAAATGTATCCGGCGCTAAGACACACCGCAGAAGCTAAGGCGGGCGCTCTCAAATCTTCCATTGCCGAGTTGGAAAAGCAACCGCAGCAAACCGCGCAGCAATTTTCCTCAGCCGCGATACCCCAAAAAATCAGCTATTCGCTATTGGCACTCAATACTCTAATTTCCGAACCGGGCAATTTGGCCGAGACTACGCGCCAAAATCCCCCGAACAAATTGCCCGCAACCGTGGAAGCAGCAGTTCGCCAAGAGTTGTCGGACTCCACTGGCATTGCTACTGACAAGTTAAAAGTAACTGAATCCAGCGGACAAAGTTGGCCGAATACTTGTTTAGGACTCGCGACAGCGGATGAAATTTGCGGTCAAATGATTGTCGAAGGTTGGCGTGTTGTGGTTTCTGATGGTAGGCAAACTTGGGTTTACCGTACTAATGCTAGGGGAAATATCTTGCGTTTGGAAAAAAAGTTAGCTCGGTAAATTTGAGCCGGTGAAATCAAAAATAAACTTCCTTTTGGAACAGGCAAGATGCCTGTTCCAAAAAGAGTGAGTTTTGTTGTGGGTGGTTTCTTGTGGGGTGGGCTTCTAGCCCGCCCCTTACTTTAATTTGGGAGTTGGTTTCTTTCGATGATGCCCCCGCCCAACAGCACGTCTTGGTCATACCAAACAGCGGCTTGTCCGGGGGTAATGCTCAACTGCGGTTCATCAAAAATTAACTTAACTCTTGTACAGGAGGGGTTTTCTTCTCCCGCAGTTTCCAGGGGAATTACAGTCGCGGGTACGGGGTGCGATCGATATCGAATTTGTACCTGAGCCCGAATCGGAGCCGTCGGTGCAGCTACAGAAACCCAATTCACTTTCTGGACTGTACATTCAGATTCTACTGCCAACTGTCGATCGCCCACAATTACACGATTGCCAACAGCATCAAGTTCAATTACATACAGCGGTTCCGGTGCAGCAATCCCGAGTCCCTTCCGCTGGCCGATTGTGTAGTGGTGAACGCCGTCGTGCTGTCCGAGCACCCGCCCTGACTTGTCCACAATGTCACCCTTTTGCGGCGCAATGTACTTATCCAGAAAAGCCCGCATAGAACCGTTACTTTCCACCAAGCATAAATCCTGACTTTCCGGCTTATCAGCAGTTGTCAAGCCAAATTCCGTCGCAATTCTGCGAGTTTCTGTCTTAGCAATTTCCCCCAAAGGAAATTCCGTACCCGCCAACAAATCCTGTGTTAGATCGTACAAGAAATAAGACTGATCTTTTGCAGGGTCGATCGCCCGCCGCAACTGATAGCGACCCGTAGCAGGATCGTAAGTAATCCGAGCGTAGTGGCCTGTAGCGATTTTTTCAATTCCGAGTTCTTCGCGAGCATACTTAAGCATTGGCCCGAACTTCACAGTTTTATTGCACTGCGAACAAGGCAGAGGTGTAACTCCTGCACTGTAACCCTCCACCAAATAATCGATAATACTTGCCTGAAAGACCTCGCGGCTGTCAACAATGTGGTGGGGAACGCCCAAATCTTCGCAAATTTTAGCTGCATCGACCATTCCCTCAGAGCAGCACTGACCTTTGCCCTTCATCAACCACAGCGTTAAACCCACCACTTCATATCCCTGATGGTGTAAAATTGCGGCTGCTGCGGAACTATCGACCCCGCCGGAGAGGCCTACAACAATCTTGTTCATGGTTGGGGAGAAATTGCTATTTTACTGTTACTTTGTTCGATCGAGCTAATTCATTGTAGCACTAAAATACTACAAACTGCCACTGCTGCTGTTAGCTGAAAGTTTACCACCACTGTAATCGAAATGACTATTCAAAAATTTGTTGTTACCGCCGACCAAATGCGGCAGATAGAAACGAGAATCTTTGCTGCTGGAATGCCAGTCGCAGCTTTAATGGAAAAAGTCGCGGGACTGATTGCTATACGCATTCAGCAGCTTTTGAAGGTGGAAGGAAGTGGGGCAACTAGCAGTGGACGGGATTTAACGGATAGAAGGAAAAGGGAAGAAGGGAAAAATCTTGTTAATTCTCAATTGCCAATTATCGGCGTATTGGTTGGGCCTGGACACAACGGCGGCGATGCTTTGGTTGTTGCCCGCGAATTGCACTTTCAAGGGTTCCAAGTATTTATTTACTGCCCGTTTTCTAAACTCAAAGAACTCACAAAAAATCACGCTGATTATGCCCGTTGTTTAAATATTCAATTTGTTGACAAAATTGAACCGCTGAAAAACTGCGATTTGCTCGTAGATGGTTTATTTGGGTTGGGATTAGAACGAGAAATTAATAACGCCACTGCGGCAGCTATTGATGAAATAAATAATTTAAATATACCCATTTTAAGTATAGACATTCCATCGGGAATTCATACAGATACCGGAGAAGTTTTGGGGACTGCAATTCGGGCAAAACATACATTATGTTTGGGTTTGTGGAAACTGGCATTTCTGCAAGACAAAGCGTTAGAATATATCGGCAGTTCCGAATTAATTGATTTTAATATTCCCGCACCAGATATTGCAGCAGTATTGGGCGAAATGCCAGCAATACAACGCATTACAACAGCCTCGGCAACTCAGCATTTGCCGTTACCCCGATCGCCAATTTCGCACAAATACACCAACGGTCACTTGCTAATTATTGCAGGTTCCCGCCGCTACAGCGGAGCAGCAATTTTGGCAGCATTGGGAGCAAGAGCAAGCGGCATCGGAATGCTGTCAATTGCGGTTCCTGAGTCAATTAAATCGATGTTAAGCAGTCAGTTGCCAGAGGCATTAGTTATAGGATGTCCCGAAACCCAAAGCGGTGCAATTAGCGAGTTGCCAGTAGCAATTGATTTGAGTTCTTATGATGCGATCGCCGCAGGGCCAGGTCTGACATTGGAAGCGGCAATCGCTGTAGAATCTGTACTGGAGAGCGATCGACCTCTGGTGTTAGATGCTGACGGTTTAAATATCCTCGCTCAACTCGGCACAGTCCCCATTTTGTCCGAACGCTCAGCACTGACAATTATCACGCCTCACCCGGGGGAATTCAAGCGTTTATTTCCCGAATTAGCCGACGAAACCGGCGACGATCGAATTGCGGCAACTCAAGCCGCAGCTCAGCTTTGTGGTGCAACGGTATTGCTCAAAGGAGCCAGAGTTTGCATAAGTTGGAACGATGAGGGCGATTCCCTAGGGGATAGCTACGCTTCACGTACCATCACCTACCTCAATCCCGAAAGCACCCCAGCCCTAGCCAGAGGCGGCAGCGGCGACGTTCTTACAGGCTTGTTAGGGGGACTATTAGCAACTGCGATCGCCCGCAAATCCCCCCCCCAATCAGTTGCTGCAACAGCAGCTTGGTGGCACGCTCAAGCCGGAATCATGGCTACAAAAGAACGGACGGAATTAGGAGTAGATGCCTTTACTTTGACACAGTATTTAATTCCCACATTGCGAGATTTTGCTGAGTAAACAATCAAGAGTAGTTGGTAGGGTGGGTACCCCGCATCTTTGTATTTTGTAGGGTGTGTACCGCGCACCTTACCCCTTGGTTTGTAGTGACAACGAAAGTTCTCATCAAAATATTACAACTTGCATTCCTTACGACAAACCAACGGGTAACTCAAACCCGTGACACTCACATGAGTGACACTCCAAAAAGTGACTGTGCACTCACAAAGCCCACCAGTTATACCTGAAATATCAAAGACCAAAACTTAAATCTTGAAAGGAACCACATTATGTATACCGAAGAAAGAAGCTTGAACAATGAAACTATGGCTCTTGTCGCCGATACTACTGCTCAATCAACTCTGGTATTTGCTGAAACCACTGGAGTAAACAAACCCACTTTACAAATGGGTTCCACAGGTCAAGCTGTCAAGGAACTGCAACAGCTTCTATATCATTGGGCCTATTATTTTGGTCCGATGGACGGTATCTTCGGCGTCCAAGTTCAAAACGCGGTCAAAGGCTACCAACACCGCGTCTTTTTAAAAGAAGATGGGATTGTCGGCCCTATCACTTGGGAAGCACTATACTCTGGTGCACCTGTGAATATGCCGGTAGTAATGAAGGGCAGTTCTGGTAATGCTGTTAAAATTGTTCAGAATGTCTTGAAAATCAATGGATACTATTTCGGCTTCATTGACGGATTCTTCGGGACGATGACAGATGTAGCAGTGCGACAATTGCAAATTAGCATGGCTTTACCGCAAGATGGAATTGTCGGCTACAGGACTTGGCACGCCCTCAGCAATTTACCGCACTAATGGCGGGTTGGATTCATATCAATTCCGGTTGTACTCAGAAATGATTGTTGACTGTTGACGGGCGGGTCGAAAAACTGAATGCTTGAGTGTTGACTGTTGACTCGATTTTATTATTTCGATGCAATCGGAAACTATATTACTTTCAGTGAGCGCCCAAAATCGGTAGATAAATTAGGGATTTAGCCTTTGCCTAAGTCCCTAATTCTCGTTAAGGGGAAGCAAGCGCGCGGGAAGGGCCGCAAATTCTGTTACCGTTCCCGGTGATAAAAAATATTCTCAACTTACCGTGTTTTTTGTTAGTAAATCGTAGGAAATAGAGAGTCACAATCCGATTTATTTCCCTTCAGCTTTAGTTGTAAATAGTTGCACTCAGAAAATTATTATTCCGATACTTACGTAACCAGAGGTTGCGATGGGGGGCTTATTCCCGGTTTCCACGACAAATCTAAGGTTTATTAACAAGAAATCTAGGAAAAACCTAGGAAGAAACCGGGTTTTTAAGCCAAGCGCGGGCAAGTCACGAACTAGCCTTTGATGAACTTTTCTAATTTGTGAGCCATCTTTTCTATAATTCCCTCTGAAGTATCTGCAGCCGATGATTCAGCTTCAATACGCTTGACCACATCCTCTGAAAGATTCAGCAACTGCACTAATTTTTGATAAGCAGCGGCTTCTTCAGCGTTAATTTTGGGTTCATCGGGAGTGCGAGAACTAGAAGAAATCACTTCATAGCCGAGTTGCAAGACTAATTCCCTTTCATCTTGAGTTTCTAGTTGACCGATCAACTCGTCAAGGGGGATATTTTGCATGATGTAATCCCGCAGTTCTTGTTGCATTTGTTGTCCGTCGGTATTTGGGGCAAACAAACGACAAAAGCGATCGAGCATTAAATTAACTTCTTCTGTGGCGAGTTCGCCGTCAGCCCAGGCCATAGAAGTAACAATCCTCAGCAGATTCATTTGGCGGGGCGTAATTGATGGAGGAGGTGGGGTTTGCATAATCAAAATTGGTAATTGGTAATTGGGAATTGGTAATTGCGAATTGGGAATTGGGAATTGAGCCTGATTCCTTCTTGTCTTTTCTTTCTCGTTCCCTTTTATTTATGTCACAATTTTGATAGAGGAACTCCCAGCCATCCAGTAAAGTTTTGTTTCTGAATAGCGGTGGGCTGTTCCACTGGCACGATCGAGTAGCGGCCAGGGCGGGGCGGCGCGAGAGTAACACGACGAGTCCGCAGTTCGTCTTGGTGAAAAACTGTCACCTCTATTGTGTCCCCCGGCTGATAATCTTTAAGCCTCTCGCCCGCTTGTTCTGAATTTACCCGAAAACCTTCGATCGCCAGCAACTCGTCCCCACCGTCAATTCCCGCCAATTGTGCCGGAGAGCCGATTTCGACAAATTTAACCATTTCCCGCCCGTTTTCGGCTCCCAACGTCCAACCGATGCGAGGCGTTCGGTCAGTTTCATCTACCCCAATTTGCAGCCCAAAAGGTTCGAGATATTTGTTGTAAGGCAACTCTTCTGTGCCGTCTATATAGCGCGCAAAAAAGTCGCTCAAATCAATGCCGGCAACCGACTCGATCGCACTTTGCAACTCTTCGGGAGTAAAGCCTATTTCTGCGGGCAGCGAAGCAGAATTTAACTCTCCGTTTGATGTCAAATGCGCCAGCTTGCTGTCTGTTGCTGAATTACGGTCAAAATCGCCATTTTCAGTCGAATTAGCATTGCCAAACTGCTGCCACATCAAACGCATCACATCGTCCAGCGATCGCTCGTTGCCGTGTCTAGCTCGAATCAACAAATCGAGCAAAAACGAAACAACTTCCCCTTTCAAATAATAGGAAATCTGCGAATTATCACTGTTAGCATCCCGGCGATAAAGTTTAATCCAAGCATCCCAGCTCGACTCGCTCAGAGGCTGCACGCTGCGCCCCGGAGTCGTCTGCAAGCGAGTAATTTCCTTAGCCATACCTTGGAAAAAACCTTTGACGTTGTAGAGGCCAGCTCGAAAAGGAATCACCAAATCGTAATAACTGGTAGTGCCTTCAGAAAACCATAAAGAAGGAGTGTAATTCTCTTTTTCGTAGTCAAATACTTCCAGAGCTTTCGGTCGAATGCGCTTGACATTCCACAGGTGAAAAAACTCGTGAGCTACTAACTGAATAAAGCGTTCATACTTTTCCCTGGCCCGAAAACCAAAACGCGGATAGTTGAGAGTGCAACTCTCCTTGTGTTCCAAACCGCCAAAACCAGAGCCGGACAAATGCAGGAAAAACACATAGCGTTCGTAAGGCAAGCCACCGAACATTTTTGCCTCGACTTCGATCACTTTTTGGATGTCTCGAATCGTGCGATCTGGTTCTAAATTGCCTTTGCCCCAAACAACTAGCTGGTGGGGTTTTCCCATCACTTCAAACTCGTACACTTCATGATAACCAATCTCAAAAGGACTGTCTACGAGAGTGTCAAAATCTGCAGCAGCGAAAGTAAGATTTTGGCCAGTAACAGGTGGCAAAGTAGTAACGGTGCGCCATTGGGGCTTCGGTGGCACAACAGTCACGGTGTAGCAGTTGCTCTCAAAACCGGGCAAGAAAAAACACAAAGCCGCAGGATTGAAATAACCGTGAGTCGAGTCTAAATGATTGGTTCGCACTGTCAGTTCGTTGGCAAAAATGCGGTAGAAAACCGTGACATCTGACACCGAATTTGTATCGATCTGCCAGTGATTTTTGCTGAGCTTGCGCCAAGGTAAAGCACGCGCGGCGTAGCTATCCCGTAGGGAATCGCCCGCATGGGAGCTAAAATCTTGCAGGTGGCGGGCGTAGTCTCGAACCAAGTAAGAACCGGGAGTCCAGACAGGCATTTTTAAATCCAGAACCGGCTCCGACCAACCTTGCACGCGCAAAGTCACTTCAAACAGGTGGGATTCCGGATTCGGCATCGCCACCGAATATTGAATTGTGGGTGCTGTTAGTTGCCCCTGACGGTTTTCGGCAGCGGAGGAGGTATCCAAAGAAGTAACATCAGTCATTGACTTGCCAAATTAATCAAGTGCTTGAGGTTGATCAAATGGATAGTTTGGTGGTCTGGATCGATATTGATCCAACCTTTACTATCGAGTTTTTCCATAATTTTGCTGGTTTCATCTAGGGTGATATCTGTCACATCAGCTAAGTCTTCATAAGGAATATTGAAGATATCTTTGCCCTCAGCAGTTTTCTGACCGTAGTTTTCTGCCAGCTCGACTAAAGTATTTGCTAGTTTAACCGCTGGCTGGCGGTTTCGGAGTTGATAGCGGAGATTGGTTTGGCGGAGTCGCCGCACCATCAGTTGCAGCATCCGGTGATGTAATTGCGGGTCTTTAAACAGGGTTTGGATAAATCGCTGAGCTGTGACGCTGAGAAGTCGGACGGGCGATAGAGCAAGTACGTCATTCGATCGGGGAGATTCGTCCAGAATGGCCATTTCGCCGAAGAAAGCACCCCGTCCTAAAATAGCCATTGATACAGCTCGATCGTTTGACAAGCGGCGGACTTTTACCCAGCCAGACACGACAAAGTAAATCGCGTTGCCCCAAGAATCCTCCATCACCACAGCTCGGCCCGGGGGATACTCATGCTTGACGGCATTTGATAGCAGCCCTCCCAAGGTTTCTGGGTTAGCACCCTTAAATAGAGGGAATAGCTCACTGAAAGCTTCTGTCTTCATGCAAACTCGCGGAGGTGGGAAATATGATTAGGCGACACCCAACAGCTAGGGAACGATTGATGTTTGGGAACACAAACAATCCGTTGCTCCTTTAATTGATGATAAGGGTGCAGAGGCTCGGTTCACGTAAAATTGGTAGATTCTTTAATCTTAAACGGGTTTACAAGCCTGCCACTGCCTGTTGAACTTTGCCCAACAGAGGTTCTATGTATTCCGGCCAGCCGATCGCAATTGACTGCGTGTGGGCCAGAGTCTCCGGCTCGATCGCATCTTTAGTCCACCTCAGCGGTTGACCTTGCAAGTCGCAACACACCAATCCGGCTGCTTTTGCTAGAGCCAGAGGACCGGCGGTATCCCACACTTTAACTCTGCCGTTGAGATACAGGTACAAACCGGCTCTACCGAAGATAACTTCCATCACTTTTAAGCCAAAGCTGCCCAGCGAGTAAAATTCTGCTCCAGGGATGGTTTGGGCGAGCGCCCTGGCGTAGTTTTTCTGGTCTTTGTCTCCGAGAACAATTTTACAATTTTCCGCTGTCGGAGCCGGGGGTTTGCACAGGGCGATCGGCTGCGGCGCCTGGGTTCCCACACTTTGGAACAATCCCCAATCTTTGCCGCCAAAATACATTTGGTCAAAAGCTGGGGCGTAGAGCCAGCCGGCCACCGGTTCCCCTTCAAGTAGCAGCCCTACCATCGAAGCGTAGTGAAGTTTTCCCCGAATAAATTCTTCAGTCCCGTCGAGGGGATCGATGCACCAGAGGCGCTGGTAATTAGCCCTGTAAGCTGCTCTGGATGCGAGGTTTTCCTCGGTGATCCTGCCATCTTCAGGAAACAAAGCGCTAAATGCTGCCGATAGTTGTCGGTCTAGGTATTGATCGATACTCGTCACGTAGTCGTTGGGTCCTTTCTCAGAAACTTCAAAAGGTTCGGCTGCTAGCTTGTAAGCTTCTTGACCGCACTCGCGCAGGGTGCAGCGAATTTTTTGGTCTTGCTCTGGAGAAATATACATGAGGTTAAACATAAATTCTTTAGCTAACTTCAGCATAAAAGCTTAAGTCCTTGGAATTGATCGGCGCGTGTCACTGTTTTTGATTCGTACAGGATTTGCGCCCGGTTGTCCATAAACCCGGTTTCCTAAGCATGAGGGCCGTTGCTATACAAGCCCCAGACAGGATTGGTCGAATTAAAAAAATTTAGACATGACGGAGAACCCCCAGATTCATCATGTGTAGAGTCAATCTAAAATCTAAAATCTAAAATCTAAAATCGACTGACTGACCGCACCACCACTTTCAATAGTTGAGGATAGAATTTTCTGACGTTAGATAATTTGTGCCAGCACCAAATTGCAGTTGGTTTGGTGGACAATAAATATGCTGCTGGAGTGCAGGTTTTACTGGAAGCAATGGCCTGCAAGCGCCCGGTCGCCATGACTGGGACTCAAGGTAGGGTCGATTATTTAGCTGCCCCGGATATTGCCAAAGTGGTAAATGTGGGAGATGCAACAGGTTTGCGAGAGGCGATCGTCCGTCCATTTGCTAAAAAATCCTCAAGAAGCTGAATCTCAAGTGCAGCGAGGCTACGAAATGGTTGGGAACCAGCACAACAGCGAACTTTTTATCGATGTTTTGGTCTAGAAATTGCGATCGCTTTAATAAAACTGTAAGGCGCGCCTCGGCGCACCATAACTCATGTCCGGATGATGCAGAGTTCACACCTTACTGCTATAAATAGAAGGTCAAAATTTTGACGATCTAAGTCATATTTAAAAAATAATGAGTTATAAGTTGCAATTACGAATTTAATCTGACAGCAGTTACATACCTCTACTCAGTCAACTGGGTTTTCAAAACATAATCGAAAGCCTCAAAAAAGTATTTTCGTCCATCCAACCCGGTTGATGCACCCATGATTATCTTACTCAAGACTCAAAACTCAAAACTATTAAGACTCCCGTCCACTCGCCCACTTATCCCGCCATTTCACAGTCCCTTCCGACACTAAAACCCAGCGGCGACAAACCAGATTTTCTCGCAGCGGCGACTGTCCTTCTCGTAGCAGCGCATACTTATAAGAAATCAACTTCCCCGCACTTTCATTAAAAGGAATTTCCCCAAACCAAGTATTAGTATTGATATACTCCAAGGGGAAACCCTTACTAATATCCCAATTCCCCAATTCAGGACAATCTCCAATCACCACAATTCTTTCACCAGGCTGAGTTCTAACGCTGTTAAGCTGGGCCCGCACAATAGTTTTTGCCTTAACTCGCTCTCCGACGCGGCTAAAAATCATTACTTCCCGCGAACCCAATTCTAAGTTGTACAGCATTCCATCTTTAACTTCAAACTTACGGCGCGATAAAACCTCCGTATGCTCTCCATCAGGCAGCTCAGTATCCACCTCTTTAATTGTTGTCACAGAATTGCCACGATTCATCGCTACAAACACCACAGAATCGCGATAGCGGCGCACGTAACAATAAACATCAGCAGTTAGATATTTCTGCCACTGACTCCCCATCGAAATAGCTGGATTCAGCCGCCGCAATCCCGACAGCAAACGCACAGCTCGGTAAATTGGTGAATCAGTATCCCACTTTTCCATCATCGGGCGGTTGTAGGGGTCATTTCCCCCTTCTGTATCATCATGCAGATACTGTTCGGTGCCGTAATAAATGCAGGGAATGCCGCGAGTCGTCATAATTAAACATATCGCCAACTGCAGCATTTCTGGATCGGGATTCAACGACTGAAACCTCGGCATATCGTGGTTGTCAATAAAAGTAATCAACTCCGTCGCCCCGTAGTAGCGGTGATCTAAATTTAGGACATCTTGGACTAACTTAAATCCTGCGTCGGCACCCTTTCCTAATACTTCTCGAATTGCCACGCACAGACCAAAATCTAAAATAGTCATCCCCGACTCGTTGACAAATTCCACAGAACGATCATTTCGAGGATCGCTGTAAATCCATTCGCCAAAAATGAAAACATCAGGCCTGTGTGTTAAAATGTCAGCAGTAAATTCCTGCCAAAACCAAATAGGCATATGCTTGACTGTATCAACCCGCAAAGCATCAACACCTCTGTCCAGCCATTGTTTAATTGCTGACTTAATGTAATTCCGGTAGGCAATATTATTTTCGTTGAAAGTTGCTAAACCCGACAGTTCGCAGTTTTGGACTTGCCATTCATCTTCCCAGTTGGTGACTTCGCCATAGTGGTGATACCAGTCATCTTCATCGTCGTTAAAGTCAGCTATTTTTACGCCATCGTCGTAGAGTTCCCCTTTTTTACCGCTAAAATCTGGGTTGCTGTGATTGCAGACAATATCGAGTACGAGTTTCATGTTTCGCTGGTGCAACTCGTGTACTAATTTGTCAAATACCGTATCTTTACTTTCTTGTGTTTGGTTAATAGAAGGATTGTCGCCTTTGGCAATAAAGCGGGGATTTAGTCGCTTGAAATCTTTAGTCCAGTAGCCATGAATTGCAGCTTGTTCGACAAATAATGCTTCAACTTGCTCGAACAGTGGCGTCAGCCAAACTGCGCTAACTCCCATATCTTTTAAGTAATCGAGTTTGTCAATAACTCCCTGTAAGTCGCCGCCCCAATATCTGCCCCAATCTTTGCCTTCGGGATCGTAAAGTTCTGGGTTTGGGCCTTCGTTATTTGTGGGGTCGCCGTCGTAAAAGCGATCAACTACAATGAAATAAATTGTTTCTTGTCGGAATTCAATGTCTCTGGTGTAGAGGAATTCTAAATCGAGTTCGCTTTCTGGCTTAACTTCTTCTACCAGAGACTCAATTTTTTCTTCTGGTTTGCTAACTTCGTATTGAGAGGAAGTTTGATTGGGAGTGACTGATGTCATGAGATGTATTTTTTTATATTGTAAGATTGGTCAGTTATTGGGAGATCAAGTCGGAAATAGCTTTCCCCTCGGACTGAGTTTTACAGCATCATACGGAATTTACTCGTTTAAAGAAATCTTCCTTCAGAGAGAGGGCAGACTCATCCTTAAGGATTAGGTGAATGAGAGTTAATATTTAGCGTAATTCTCCCTCAAAGAGGCAGATCCTCAAAAACCTGCCGTACCAGGCTAAGCCTGGTAATGAGAAAAGGTGTACTACTTGTGCGATCGTCCTTTTTTCCTTCCTTTCATTCCTCCCACAAATTTTGGATATCTTCAACCCTCAAACCAATTGTTTGAGTAATGGTTTGATTGTCAATTAGATTGAGAAGCGGCCTAGGAATTTCCAGAGCATTTTCTCCCCTTCCTTGCTGCATTACTTGCTACAATTCCTGTTGTAATCCTTGTGTAAGTCGTTTATCCTTATATCTTGCACCATTCTCGCTCGCACAGGCTTTCGGGCCGGTTCGACAAAGAATTGATTTTCTTGTGGGTGGGCAGGAGAGTCCGCTCTGAAAGGATTATTGAGAATCGTGCAATATCTCAGCTACCTTGACTATGCAGCAGTATTTCACTATAGCGATCTACTTATCCCAAAAAAGAACGATCGCCCGACATCCACCCCAACCCTAGCTAACTACAGCCACCGCAGACTCTGGCACCTGAGAATGCTCCACCCGAAAAACATTTGCGCTCAGATTAGCAACAACTTGTTTCCCCTGCTGTGTCAGTTCCAAATAGCCGATCGCATCCTTCACATATCGATAAACCACATTCCAATAAAACTTCGGATAACCATTTCGCAACTCTCCCGGATTTTGATAGCCCAAAACCAGATTTTGCCCAGTCTCCTCAAACTCATAAAACAGCGCCGCAATCTTTTGCAAATATCGTGGATCACTCAACTGACCAATTAAATCAGCAGCGCGCACTAAACCTGGATAATTGACAGTATCTTGATAATCTTCATCGGCAGGAACCGGGAAACGAGTCAGCTCAATATTACGCTTAACCACCTCAGCATCAATTAGTTTGTGACCGCCAAAACGCTCATCAATAAACATTTTTCCGCGATCGACATGATAAGACATCAAACTAGCATCCGTCGCCCCCGGAGGCAGCGTTAATTTCAGGTCGCCTATTCCGGTCGCATACAGTCCCAAATCAGTTCTATCTTGCCTGCAAACACCTTTAACATACCCGATATCGTGACATAGCAAAGCAATGTGGAAGTGCAGCCAATCTTCGCAGGAAACACCCCCTTCGCGGATGTGCTTCCCACCCAGAATTTCTTGTCCCACCAAAGTCACTAAAATAGTGTGTTCGACATTATGGTAAAGAGCATCGCTATTAGCAATATTTTCTAAAGCCATACTCGCCACCCAAGCAATAATCTCACCATAGTCAGATTTAAACCCACCATAAGTGTGGCGGTAGCCTTCAATCAGGCGATTGACAAAAGCCTTAATCAGCAGTTCAGTTGCGTTAAACATATTCACTTCCTTGAACCCAAGTAGATTATTAAATTATTTTTATAGTTATTGTTTTTGCTGCTACCATTTGATTTTATTTTGGGCTTAAGTGCCACGATGGATATCCACTCCTATTGAGAGGCATCCATTGATATTCTCAACAATTATGGCTTAAAATATGGCCCTCGCAACTACCAGAGCGATAAACCCCATAAATAATTGAGATCAATGGGCGATCGAGGTATGACACCCCTCAATCAGCAGTATGGTGTTACATCTTCGCCACATACCTCAGTCAATTTTAGATTTTAGATTTACTCCACAGATACATCTGGGAGTTGGAACTAGGATCTAAAATTTTGGGTTGCTCTCTACTCTTGTCGGAAACTGGTATCTGTTCTGGCTGATCCCGCCCAAAAACGAGAGCGAGCGAAAGCGTAACCGGATTAATTCCTCATACACAGGATTAAGCTTTTATATAGGCGGTTTGTGGAAAAAATGGTGTCCCAATAACTAGCTATCTCTCTCACAATGACACCATGCGAGTATAAGTTGGCACACCACGGAGTTACTGGTGGCTCTCCCACTGCAATGCTATCGAGCCACTGTCGCACGGGGTGCACGAGGCGATCGCAAAAAGTTAAGTCTTGGCACTGATTTTTCGGGAAAATACTTGTAGTAAAGTTCATGATTTATCTCAGTAATCATTACTAACAAAAACTGATGAATCACCCGACTTAATCCTCAACGAAACCCACTGTTGCTCCGGTGACGTGAATAAGTTTTATGAGTGACACTCACAGTCGCAAAATGTGATGCGAAGAGCTAGCTGTTGTGATTTAAAACTCGCTAAAGTGTGAGAAAGATCACGCCCTCTGTTCCCTCCAGAATGTATATTTAGACAGATGGCAAGAAAATAAGATAGAATTAGTGGCAGCCCTCCCTCGCAGATCCCCTCTCCCATCATCTGCGATCGACGACTCTGTATACTTACTAATATAAGGTTTCAGGCAATGATTAAACAAAAACATAAATATGCCGACCTTGCTCAACTCCCCCACACAGATACCGTGTTCCAAAAACTCCCTGTAGAAGTCAAAGAATGGGCCCAAAGCTTACCTTGGAACCAACGGCGCTATGTCTTGTCCCTCTGCTACATATTGTGTGCATCTACTCCCGACTTGCAAGCAGAATTTTTAGATGATTATACAGCCGACGGTTTAGTCTCAAAAATGTTTGAAGATGTAGATACTCTACACCGAGTCAAAGGCTATTTAATCCGATTTCGGGTCAAAAAACAATTAAACGAATCAGATTTAAGAAGCTACATCAAACAATTTTATATCCACTCAGCTCAACAATCGCTCCGAGAAACTGACCAATATTTAGAATCTGCACTCCGCTTCGTCTTGAGTACAGAAGAACGCAATAATGTTTTTAACTACATTTTGGGCTTTGAATTTATTAAAATTGTGTTTCAAATGAGCTGGTTGCAACACGAAAGATTAGCGAGACTGCAAAAAAATCAGTCGCAGTTTATTGAAACCTATATCAAGCCGATTCAACACGCACACAGAATTAATGGCATAATTCTCCCGAAAGATGAGAGAATATTTTTTGCCAGACGCACCTATTACGTTCAACTACCTAACATTTCCTACAGAAGGCTCATTGAGTTAGTCATGGCAACTTTTACTACAGAAATGGTGAGTAATTGCGGATTTTCTATCAGCCGCCACTCTCAAGCTCTGCGTTTTGACTGCGATTACATTTATGATCCAGAACCAGAAGAAGAAAGATTTCCTACTGACTTGCAATTTATTCATTAACTTGACGCAATAAGGTGTACCCTACGTTACTTTTTTTTCTTTACTTTTAGTTGCGCTTTGGGAACAGGAGAGTTTTTGAATCCTGGGACTTCTAGTCGCCGGGTTAAAACAGAATTTTTCAGCCGGGTTTGATATAAAATAGGATGGCTGTATCAATTAAGCTTCCGCTTGCATTTCTTCAATTTCAAACCAGCTAACTATCACTCCCGCTAGCGGAATCGCCAGAAATATACCTAAAAGTCCTGCTGACCTTGCTCCGACTAACAGTGCAAAAAATACCACTACCGGATTGAGGTTGAGAGAATTTTGCATGAGTCTCGGATGAATAAAGTTGTCTTGAATTTGCTGCAAAACAATGCAAGATGCCAATACTTTTAAAGATAGCCATACACTTTGAGACAATACAATAAAACAAACTAAGCTAATCCCCAGAGTCGCTCCAATCCCCGGAACTAAATCAAACAATCCGATAATAAAAGCTAAAATCAAGGGAAATTTCACATCTAACAGTAGAAAAATTAAAAAACTTGCTGTTGTCAAAAATAGCATTAACAGGATTTGTGCCTGAAAAAATCCTAAAAAGTTTTTCTCTATTGTTATACTTAAACGCCTGTGCAGGTGTCGGGGTATAAATTTGAGAACTAATAGCCACAGCCTCTCTCCATCAAGTAACATGAAAGAAGCCACTACCATAATTAATATTAAATTCAATAAATTTGTTAAAAATACTTGTAAAAAAGCAATACTCGATACAACTCCAGCCAAAGCTTGATTTCGCAGTTGTTCCTCAATAACTCGCAGGTTAACTTGCAGGTTTCTAGCCCGCAGGAAGGCTTCGACACGCTCGGACAGAGGCGCCAGAGCATTCACAAATTCCGTCATGCTGTCAATTAATTGCTGTCCTTGAGATAAAAGAGTGACGCCTACAGTGACGGTGAGACCGCCAAAAACTAAAATGGTGAGCAAGACAACTAAGGCGACAGCTAAACTTCGCGGTAAAAATCTTTGGAGAGTTCGCACCGGATAGTTGAGCAAAAAAGCCACGAGTGCAGCAATGGTGAAAACTGCGACTGCGGTTTCAAAGTAAGCTAAAAGTTGCAGTCCAGCCCAACCTGAAGCAAATAAAAGCAAAAACCGGACTAAGGCTAAATTGCTTAGCATATTCCAAAAATTGGGAGGAGTTCTTTCTTGCTCTTTCACAGGGATTTTTAGGGGTTAATATTATAGCTCAAAAATATTGCATAGCCCTCTTTTAGAATCGCACCCAAGATATATCTGCGGCTATCCCCCTCAAGGCAGAAAACAGATGTCGAACTGAGGCAGGAGTGGGTTCTATTCACCATAAGTTCGATCGTAACCAATGGCGAATGAAACACGCCCCCGATCGAACAAACTGCCTTTTTGAGTCTAAAACGGCCTCGGAAACTCTTTGCGATGGCAGTATTTGTTGCGGCAGCCAAATCGCAAGTAACACACAAACCCTCAAACTAGCGGACGCCGAAAAACCAGGTTTCAGTGCCAGTCGCGAAAAATTTCAACTCTGCCTCCTGGAAGATAGTATGAACAGGTCAATTTTTGGGATACTAGAAACTAGCACTCAACTTAGCTGAGGAACAAACGTGCTGCTATCAAAAGGCTTTGAAGTAGAAATGTATACCGGCACTCCCGAAGGTGAGGTTGTCGGTCTCTCCGATCGCATAGTCGCCGATCTAGAGGGATTCGTCCGGGAGCCTGATAGCCGCAATGTCGAGTACACGACCGCCCCGCTGTGCAGCTACGATCGCCTGTTGTGTGCCTTAGTCAAGCCACGAGTCCGGCTGCGCGAGTATTTAAAACAATTGGGCGACTATACCTTGCTGCCGGGAAGTACCTTGTCTCTCGGAGGGAGCGATCGATTTTACAGATCCGATCCCAACAACCCTTACCACACCTACATCGAGCAAACCTACGGCACCAAAGTCGTCACCGCCAGCATTCACATCAACATCGGCATCTCCCAACCAGAAATGCTGATGCGCGCCATCCGCCTCGCCCGCGTCGAAGCACCGCTATACCTTGCCTTGAGCGCCTCTTCCCCTTTCCTCGACGGCGAAGTCACGGGCTATCATTCCACTCGGTGGGGTTTGTTTCCAAAAACTCCCGCTATCGTCCCTCTGTTTGAAAGTCACAAGCATTACATTCAGTGGACTGAAGAACAGCTAGAACTCGGTACTATGCAAAACGTCCGTCATCTGTGGTCGGCAGTGCGACCCAATGGCGATCGCCGCCCCTACTGTCTCAACCGCCTCGAACTGAGAATTTGCGACCTTGAGGTCAATCCTCTGGCCCTGCTGGCCATCACTGCCCTACTAGAAGCTCGCATTTGGCAGATGATGGAAGACCCCAGTTTAGACCCCTTAGAACTCAGCACCTTGCCGGTGGCCACCCGTAACGAAGACTTAGTTGCCCTCACAGACGCCAACGAAATTGCTGCATCCCGGCAAAGTTTGGATGCCGAACTCACCCATTGGCAAGACGGCAGAACTATTCTGGCACGAGATTGGATTGAGGAAATTTACCGAGAAGTCTTGCCTATAGCCAAAAAACGCGGCTTTAGCTGCTTTCTCTCACCGCTCAAAAAGATTCTCCGGGAAGGCAACACCGCCCAGCAGTGGTTGAAGCTGCACGAGGACGGTTCGGATACGCGCAGTATTATTCTGCAAGGGATGAATGGCATGGCTTACCAAGAATCGGAACTCGAAGACAACTTGTGCGCCCAGTTAGTTGCCTGAAGTACCCGCCGTTATTATAACGGGGGCTTTCACTAGCCCCCTGGCTATGCGTACTGGGCCAATAATACAAATAGCCGGAACATCCCGCGAAAAAGTTGCAGATCGCCCTTGATGAACAAATCAGAATATTTAATCAATGGATCTCGACAAAGGTTATAAATAAAAGCTATAAGGTATATCTACCTTTGGGTAGTTTTATAAATTTTTCACTTGCTGTATTTACGGCTTTTAATTAGCTTCATGCCCCAACTTGTCTTGATTCACCCGCAAATCCCCCCGAATACTGGAAATATCGCCCGCACTTGCGCTGCCACAGGCACGGAACTGCATTTAGTGGGCCCGCTGGGGTTTGAAATTAGCGATCGCTACCTGAAACGGGCCGGTTTAGATTACTGGCCCTACGTCAACCTCCACTGCCACGAAGACTTAGCGGCTTTTCTGGCCTGTCGGCAGCAGCGCGGGGGACGATCGATCGGATTCAGCACTGGCGGGCGATGCAATTACGCGCAATTCCAATTTCAGCCCAGCGACTGGCTGATGTTTGGCTCGGAAACTGTAGGTATTCCCCAATTCGTCTTGGATGCCTGCGACGCCACAGTTTTTATTCCTATGAGTCAGCCTGGAGTCAGGAGTTTGAACCTCTCCGTCAGCGCCGCTGTGGGTTTATTTGAGGCTAAACGACAGTTGGGCGAGCTGGGATAAATCATTATCAACACATAAATATATAGATATTTAATAGCTGCCGCAGGCTGCCAAATCTTCTTTTAAATATAAGAAATTTGTATCTAAGGGGTGAAAATCTAGATAGCAGACATTAATATATTTTATTGATTCAAAAACAGATTGTTATCAGCAACACCAAATTACTCCCAAGATGATTCAGCAACAAAAACCGAGGATTTTAGCGATTTAGGGCGTGAGCGAGTACCAGCTTGGGTCTGAACACTATATCTAGTAAATATACGGTTGTAGGTTGTCCGGAAATTAGCCTAAAGTCTGATAATAGGTGAGAGTTCAGAGCCTTACCGGAACGAAGATTTTATGTATTCGTTCCAGCTATTGCGGTGTAAGGCTTGTGGGGTTAATTGCAGCAGGTTTGACCGAGAATTTTAAAATTTCTGACGGTTTGAGCTTGTCTAAATTAAAAAAGCAAGGTAATCTGGCCTAAGCATGATAGCTGTCAACAATCAGAATATTTTTGGTTGTTGATTTAAACTCAGCGTCATGCGATCCCCTTGAGTGTTTCCAAGGACAGTTAGCGCTTCTCAGTAGGAGGTCGTTTTTTTGAAACGAACATATCCCCAAATTAAGCCTGTTCAGGCTAGTGAAATCGACAGAGACGGTTCTGCGGAACCATCCAAACAGACAACGCTCAGCACAGGCAGAGTTCGCTCTCTCGCCACGATCGGGCTGGCAATATCGGTAGGTGCTTCTGGCATTCTGCTACCGAGAAATGGAGACAGCGCTCGCGCGTCTGAACTCGCGCCGACATCAGAATCCACCGCTGAAGTACAGCCAGTCTCGGCCAACGGGCCCGCTACCTCCGCACAAGTTGACGGTTCCAGGGCCGAACAGCCCGGATTACCTTCTGACCCGGTGGCGGTTAAGGTGCAGCAGGGGCAAAGCCTTTGGGAGCTTTCTCGGGATTATGAAGTTGAACCGTCGGCACTGGCAACTGCCAACGACATCAAACCCGATACCATACTCCAAGTTGGCCAACAGCTCAGAATTCCGACTGCGACGGAAGCCACACCACAACAGAACGCAGGCTATAGCACATCGGCTGTGCTAGAGCACGCAGCGACGGTCAATCCCGAACAAGAGTTAAATCTGACTGGCTCCGAGCCATTGGATAGTGCAGCCCTGACAGCGCTGCCATCAACCGCAGCGACCCCGCTGGTCACGGCGGTACCGGAACAAAGTTCGATCGACATCCCGAATGCAGACGGGGCGATCGAGAGTTTGAAAAAACAGGAAAACCGCACCACAGAATCGGGTCGAACCCTGTTAGGGTCTGAGGCGGGAGCAAATTTATCTACACCTGGGGCATTGTTGCCCGAGTCAGCACCGACGCAGACCTCTCCCGGATATGCAACTGGGACAACTATTCCTGACCTCGATGCCACACCTGTAATTCCCAATTCCGGGGGAGGTCAAGCAGCATCACCCGATCAAGCATTCGAGTCAATTGAACAGTCTTTGGCAACACCCAGTTTGCCCTCGGCTGTGCTAGTCCCCCCTGTGGGAAGTACCGCCGCGCCGGCTGAGGTTCTATACAGCGTGCGTCCGGGAGATACCCTAGATGCGATCGCCAAAGGTCACGGCGTATCGCCCAAAGATCTGATCTCCGTCAACAAGCTCGGCAACCCCAACTTGCTGAATGTCAATCAACGGCTCAAAATTCCCCAAGTTGGGTTTAAAAATCCAGGGGTACAGGCGGCAGCCTCTTATTCTGCCTCCAACTCTACATCTGTATGGGCGGCGAGTTCGGTTCCCGCATCTTTAAACCCCAGCTCGTCTACCTCGGAAATAGCTGGTGCTGGTGTTGCAGCACCCGCATCCACAGTGCCTGTTGTCTCTCCCCTGGAGAACCTGGAAGGTCTGAACAATATTTCAGCGCCCATGGTTCCCCAAATTAACAGCATTCCGCTGACTCAAGTTTCCCAAACCATTAGCGATCCAGGGAAGCTGGCTCTCCAAGGCGAACCAACATTTACAGGTGCAGTTGACACCAGTGCCCTGCCTGGACCAGCACGTGAAAATGCTACCGCCATAGCTACGGGAGCATACCCGCCGCCGATCAGCTTCGTGGCAAATACTAGCACCCAGGCTTCAAATGCCTATCCAACTAGCGCTTTACCAGAGTCGAATTCGGAGGCTCTCCCCACCGCAGAAGCTCTCAACCCTTATTCTGAACGCTTGAGGGCAGAAGTGGTCAGGCTACGAGAAGAATATCGTGCCTCGCGCAATTCGATCGGCGCCAATGCGGTGTCCCTGGCTCCAACTGACGGGCCCTCGGTCAACCCGTCTGAGGATATGCCAAGTGTCAATCCATATCTCTACACCCCCGACTATACTGAGGCGGTGCAGAATGAAATCAGCAGACCGCCATCGAGAGCGTGGTCTGAGCAGGTTCAGAAGCAGCAGCAAGAGCGTTTAGACCCGTCTCGCGCAGCGGAACTGCAACAGATAAACCTGACGCCGACCTCTGCTGGGCAGCGGCCTGTGGTCGCAACTGCTCCTTTGGGAGCCGATGGTTACGATCCCCTAAGCAACCCGTCTTTGGGACGCATGGTTTCTCCAGAACTGCCTCCGCTTTCGAGCCCTGATACTTATCTGCCTAACGGCAAACAACAGTCGGCTAATGGATTTATTTGGCCGTCTAAGGGTGTTCTTACTTCTGGCTACGGCTGGCGGTGGGGACGGATGCACAAAGGAATTGATATTGCAGGGCCGATCGGCACGCCAATTGTGGCAGCATCAGACGGGGTGGTTACCTATGCTCAGTGGAACGACGGCGGCTACGGGTATCTGGTGGAAATTACCCATCCTGACGGCACTGAGACTGTATATGCCCACAACAGCCGGATTTTGGTGCAAAAGGGTCAGAAAGTCGCTCAAGGGGAACAGATTTCCGAAATGGGCAGCACGGGCTTCAGTACCGGGCCGCACTTGCACTTTGAAATTCATCCCGCCGGACAGGGTGCTATCAACCCAATGGCTTTTCTGCCAGACGATGCGTCCAGCGCTTCTCGGTAACGACTGGTCGGAAGTTATGGGTTTTGAATGATTATCAAAACTCATAACTTTTACTGGAAGTTATGAGAAATAATGTTGTGTGAAAATAAGACATAGCTAGCCCTAGCGTGCTACGATAGTAAATCGTGAAGTAGATTTGGCTCAGTGGCGCAGTGGTTAGCGCAGGGGACTCATAAGCCCAAGGTCGCAGGTTCAAATCCCGCCTGAGCCATTATTAAAAAAAAACTGCGCTCTCAATTTTGAGAGCGTATTTTTTTTGATTTATCGAGAAGATACTTGTAGTCGTTATGAGTATGATATATTTGTAACAGTTCGTAAAAAAGGAAACAAAATCTATGACCAGTGAATGCCTCCGGGTTGGTCAAGCTGCACCCGATTTCGCAGCAACAGCCGTAGTGGATCAGGAATTCAAGACTGTTAAACTGTCAGACTATAAAGGCAAAAAGTATGTAGTCCTGTTCTTCTACCCCTTGGACTTCACCTTTGTGTGCCCGACTGAGATTACAGCATTTAGCGATCACTTCGAGGACTTCAAGAAAATCGATACCGAAATCCTCGGCGTATCCGTTGACAGCGAATTCTCTCACCTCGCTTGGATACAAACAGACCGCAAATTAGGCGGTGTCGGCGACCTCAACTATCCCTTAGTTGCTGACCTCAAAAAAACAATTAGTTCAGACTACAACGTCCTCGACCCAGAAGCAGGCGTTGCCCTCAGAGGTCTGTTCATCATCGACAAAGAAGGCATCATCCAACACTCTACTATTAACAATCTTGCCTTCGGCCGCAACGTGGATGAAACTCTCCGTACTCTGCAAGCTATCCAACACGTCCAGTCTCACCCCGATGAAGTTTGTCCCGCCGGGTGGCAGCCCGGTGACAAGACTATGACTCCCGATCCGGTCAAGTCTAAGGTATTCTTTGCTGCAGTTTAAGCACATTATAGGTGTAGGGACACGGCAGTGTCGTGTCCCTACCCGCAGGGAAATTCATTTAACTGGATTTTTAATTAGCAATTAGCAATTACCCAATTAGGAAATATGCTGACTTCTACTAATTTTAGCGGCTTGTTAAATCAGCGATTTTTCCAAAATTTATTGCCTGTTCCGGCGACTAATGGTCTGAACCTAGGGCAGATGACGCCAGATTTTGAATTGCCGGATATTAATAATGGAAAATTGGTACGGCTGTCGAATTATCGCGGCGATAAGCCGGTAATTTTGGCTTTTACGCGGATTTTTACTGAAAAGCAATATTGCCCTTTCTGTTTTCCTCACATTAAAGCTTTGAATGAAAACTGGGAAAAATTTGCCGATCACAATATAGAATTATTGATGGTTGCCAGTACCGACGATCGCCAAAGCCAAATTGTGGTTAGAGATTTAGGCTTGAAAATGCCTCTGCTTTCTGATCCAGGCTGTCAAGTTTTTCGGGCTTATCAAGTCGGTCAGGCTTTAGGTGCTCCTTTGCCTGCTCAGTTTGTTTTGGATGCAGATGGAAAACTCCTCTTCAAACATTTGTTTTCTTTCATAGACCACAATGCTAGTGTGGACAGTTTATTGAAATATGTCGATCGGTAAGGAAACCGCTGCTGTGTCCTAATTTGGAGTTTTTCACCGCTGATGGACGCTAGTTTAGGCCCATCAGGGGAATTTTTTCATCGGTTGACACTGGCTGCGACAGGTCTTTAGTAATAAATACTTATTGTGCCAATTTTGATGGCGGAATGTTGCGATGTTCGCTCGACATTAATCTAGGCTATAGCTTGAAGGTACTTAGTACAAGTTTAAGCCAATGTCGTCTCCTAAAGATCGATCGAGCAAAATTGAATTGAGCATCTTAGCGTCGCATCCTGAGTTGTTGACAGGCTTAGATGCGTGGCTGCAGCTAGGTTTACTTTCGCCCGCTGAGGTTGAGGAATTGTGCGGGCAGTATTTAGTCTGCCCAGTCAGAGATCCCGCTGTAGACCTTTCTGAAATTGAGAACCCGCGAGCTCCTATTGCCGAGCCAAAAGTACCTGCCTTATCAACGCCTCAAGCATTACCTAGCAGCAGAGAAAGCGTTGCTAGACCCACAGAAACTACTCAAACCCCCAATTTTATAGCTCAAATTTTGCACTCGCTAATGGCAGAAATTAGCGTGGTGTGGCTGTTGTTTTTAGGAGTGTTCATGGTAGTTGTCTCCTCTGGAGTCTTAGCTGCCAGTCAGTGGGAAAGATTTCCTGCAGCCGGACAATATGGAGTTTTATTAGCTTATACTTTAACCTTTTGGGCGATTAGCAGTTGGGCAAACAGACAGCATAATTTGCACTTGACTGCTCAAACTTTGCAAGAAGTGACCCTGTTGCTAGTGCCGATCAATTTTTGGGCAATGGATACTTTTGGATTGTGGCGGTATCCTTGGGATTGGGCGGTAGCAATCACAGCGGCACTTATTTTGACTTGGATAACTGCCCGGATTATAAAAGATCAATATCAAAGCTTTTCAGGAAAAAACATCACTCGCTCGATCGCCCTAAATCACTTGGGATTGAGTTATTTGCACTGGGGGTGGGCATTGGCAGGCTTTTCCCTCGCTGCTGTTTATTTGGGTACAGTGGGAACTGCTGCTACTACAGTTTATCAAGTTCAGCAACAACGATTGCAATCTATCCAAGGTGGGGGAAATACTGAAACCTTCCCCCCTGCTTTCAGTTTGAGCAGAGATTTTCTGACTTACAAAAAAGCGGCTTTAGTAGCTTATTCGTTAGGAATTTTACTGGGGCGAGCGATATTTGTCAAGGATGTAAATATCGCGGAAATGGGTTTAGCTTTGGCGATTTGTGGCGTGCTTTTAGCATGGCTAGATTGGCAGCAACCCCGGCCATCTGGGACTATTGAAAACAATATATCCGACCAGCCAAATCCCAGCAATTTTTTTAAATGGCAATTAGCGGGAATGGGTTTGTTGGGTTTGGGATGGCTGGTTTGTTTTCGCGACATTCCGCTACAGGCGATCGCAGTTAGCGGATTGGCTGTTTGGTTTTTTTATAACCGTTTAGTG
>NZ_JAUBQR010000037.1:0-31662 GCF_036701385.1 Microcoleus sp. Pol12B4
CGTCGCTGTAAACATCTTCGGAAAACGAAACTTCGTCACTTTTAGAAAGATTTTGAATGCGGGCGGCTTTGTTGACTGTAGTGCCAAAATAGTCGATCGAATTATTAAGATTTACCAGCAAAGCCGTACCTCGGTGAATGCCAATCCTGACTTGAATCCATTCTTGTTGTTGGCGAGTGGAGTTATACTCTCTCAAACAGACTACAGCACCAGCGGCAGCCATAATTGCTTGTTCGTTGCTGATAAAGGAAGCCATGACGGCATCGCCGATGGTTTTAATGACTTTACCGCCAAATTTCTCGATCGACTCAAAGAAAATTTCAAAATGATCGCGCACAATATTGTAAGCTTTGGTATCTCCCAGTGTTTCGTACATTCTGGTAGAACCAGTAATATCAGTAAACATAATAGTAATCGCGCGAATCTTGACTCGCTCTCTTTCCGAGATTACTTGATCGCCGAACAAACGCTTATAATCCGGGTGATGAAGCAGTTGCATTCCTGACAGGCGTAGGGGCAGTTGTTCTAGTGTCAATTCATCTGGCAATTCATCTGAATGCAAAATCAGCCCCGACAAATTGTGTTCGGTATTAGTTAATTCTATCTTGACTTTTCCCGGACGCACGGCAAGCTCTTTTTTGTCAAAATCTGGGCCTGCCAACTGCTGGAGTTTAATTTCTTGTATCTCTTCTGTTTTTTCGCCTTCAACCTTTAAAATCCCTTTAGCTAAAGTCAGGGGACAGCAGTAGCGGTATCGACCTTCTTCTAAGGTGACAGTCTCGGATTCGGTGCAGTATAAAGGCGTTACCAGTTGCAGTTTGTTCTGGAGTACGGGAGGGGGAGCGCAGACTGGCCGCAGTTGCGGGTCTTCGATTTCTTTGTTCAGGGAAAAAGTAACTTCGACGCGATCGAGCAAATCAATTTTAAACTCGCGATCGCACATCGGGCAAAAAGACATTTCTGATGTGTCTGCCAAATCCTGAAATTCTTCTGTAATCATGTTGCAGTGGGGGCAGTGAATATCCCAGTGCAAGTCGAAGGCACCGGCTTTCACTCCGTGCAGAAATTCGGAAGTAATTTTTTTAATATTCTTGACTGTATCCCCTGCGACGTAGTAAGGGTTAATCCGCAATCTCTGCAAAATGTGGGAACCGATTAACCATTTTTCGATTTGGTCGATCGTTCCTTTGCTAGAATTAGGACGTTTTTTAAGCTGTTCTAATTTTTCTTTTAATAGTTCGATGTTCATTATTGGCTTGCCTCTAAGCGTCAGGGCAAGAAATTTACAAGGATTATGATGTGTGATTTGCTCGTCGGGTCTGTTCTTGCCTGAGAATTTTGATGAGTTTGCACTTGTGCGGATGTCCCTGATGTTTGTAAATCTTAACAAATTAGCAGCATAAAGGCTATGCCTATTTAGGCAGAGCGATATGCAACTTGTAATAATTCAAAGTGCGAGCGCTGCATCGGTCTACAGAAATAGGTTAAATCTCGGTAATTAAGAATGGGAAATTGGCAATTGGGAATTGACAATGGAGAATGGGGAATTGTCAACCACCAAGCAGTGGCTAATGACTAATGATTAATGACTAATATCAATTCCCGCTGCGCCGGAATGATAAGTAGTCAGACAGAATTAATTACAAAAATACATAGTATAATGATATTTGCGGCAAAATTATGAGTTAATTACAGTTTCATATGATGTTTATCAGAGAAATAAACCCTCTTTCGTCTAAATTGCTACAACGAATTCATCGCCAAAGCCGACATCATCAGGTACGTCAACGAGCACATTGCCTCATATTAGCTTCGCAAGGAGTAAAAAAAGGAGAGTTAATGAATATTTTTCAAATAAGTTATAAGACACTCTATAACTGGTTCAATCGGTGGGAATTAGAAGGAATGCTCGGACTTTATAATAAACCAGGAAGAGGTTCTAAGCCACTATTTAACTCTTGGCAGAAAGCCCAAATTAAAGAGTGGGCTAAACAATCACCAAGGCAATTAAAAAATGTTAGCCAAAAAGTTCAAGAAACCTGGGGCATAACTCCCAGTACAAAAACAATTCAAAGAATACTAAAAAGTCTGAACATGAGTTGGCATCGCATGCGTAAAGGAGTGGGAGGAAAGCCTCCCTCCCAGGAATATCAAGATAAAAAGGCACAATTAGAAGAATTAAAGCGATTGGATGATGAGGGTAAAATTGATTTATATTACTTGGATGAAACGGGATTTTGTATGATTCCTTGTGTCCCCTATGGCTGGCAGGAAATCGGAGAATATTTAACAATTCCTAGTCGTCGTAGTCAGCGAATGAATGTACTAGTAATCATGAATCGAAATAACCATCTTGAAACTTATATTTCCTCTCAAAGTATTAATTCAGATGTAGTTATTGCCTGTATTGATGCTTTTTTCCCCGCAGTACATAAGCCAACCGTGATTGTCACAGATCAAGCTTCTATTCATACCAGTGATGCTATTGTTGACAAACAAGAAGAGTGGAAACAACGTAATATTACTCTTTTTGAGTTGCCTTCTTACTCTCCAGAATTAAATTTAATTGAAATTTTATGGCGGTTTATTAAGTATGAATGGATTGAGATATCTGCTTACAAGAGTTGGGGAACTTTTGTTACCTCTGTGGAAAAAATCCTGAAAGAATTTGGAGAAAACTATGTAATTAATTTTGTCTAGCTACTTATCAACTCCGCGCGGAGAAAGTCGGGCGTAAAGTCGAATCAAGCTGCCAACAAATAATTCGCGCAATTTTCATTTTTTTGGCTCACAGTCAACAATCAACACTCAACATTCAACAATCACGGATCGATATAACAAAAAAAAAGAGGGAATTTCCCCTCTTTTAATTACACTAACTGCGATGTTATTCTTCCGTCGCAGGAGGGATTTCTTCCTCTACATCTAATACTGCTTCGGGTGCTGCTTCAGGTGCTGCTTCCAGTGCTACTTCGGGTGCTACTTCGGGCAGATCCTCTTCCATTGCTGAGGGCACATCTTCGAGTTCGTCGGAGAGGTCTTCATCAACATCGATGGAGTCTACAGGAATGTCTATGCCTGCTTTAGCTTGCTTTTGAGCCAGCATTTTCTCGCGGAACTTAGCTGCCATTTCCTCAGCTTTTTCGTATACCAATTCGCGATTTTTGACCATCGCGCCCGGTTCCGGTTCCAACTGCTTGGTGGAGAGAGAAATCCGGCCCCTCTCGGCATCCAAGTCAATGATCATCACTTTCACTTCATCGTTGACATTGAAGACGCTATGAGGCGTATCGATGTGATCGTGTGAAATTTCCGAGATGTGCAACAAGCCGCTGACGCCGCCGATGTCGATAAAGGCACCGTAAGGCTTGATACCGCGTACTGTACCGATGACGACTTCCCCGACTTCGAGGCGGTTCATCTTGCGCTCAACTAAGGCGCGACGATGACTCAACACTAGGCGGTTGCGGTCTTCGTCTACCTCTAAGAATTTTAATGGTAATTCTTCGGCGACTAATTCTTCCTTCGGTTTGCGGGTACTTATATGAGAACCGGGAATAAAGCCTCGCAAGCCTTCTATTCTCACGAGTGCGCCGCCGCGGTTGGTGGCAAATACTTGCGATCGTACTGTGGCATCTTCTGCTTGCAGTTGTCGCACTCTTTCCCACGCCCGCATATACTCGATACGCCGGATGGACAGGGTTAATTGTCCGTCTTCATTTTCATCGGTTAGAATGAAAAATTCTCGGGTTTCGTTTGATTGCAATACCTCTTCTGGGCTTTCGACTCGATTGATCGACATTTCCTGAATGGGAATGTACGCTGCTGTTTTAGCACCGATATCAATCAGAGCGCCCCTGGGTTCTATACTAAAAACTGTACCCGCTACTACATCGCCCGGGCTAAAGTGATAGTCATATTTATCAAGTAGGGCTGCAAAATCTTCGTGAGTAAAGCCGATGTCTTTGACTGTGGTTTTGAGATTGACCATGCGAATAGTTTCCTAGGATTTCTCTCCTTCATGTTTTTCGTTTGTGCCGGCAGATATTCGAGATTTTGGTTAAAAAGCGATTAACTTTTTTCAAAATCTTTTACTAAAGTCAGTTTTTGCTAACTTTTGCCGGGTGCAACTGCACACCAGCGCTTGCCATTACTGTTACTCCATACTCTGTGTTAAAACGTTTAATCTTAACATTCCGAGTCAAGTAGACTATTATAACTTACACGCATACTGGTTTAAAATTAATTTAAGCGAGCTTAGCTGGGAGTAGCGCAGGATGCTGGGCTTTCTCGATCGACTGCTTCCGAATCCGGCAAATCTGCGTCAAAACTTGTCCCTGTTTCTGTAACTTCAGCTTCGTTGAGGGGATTCTGAAGGTGATTTAGAGTATCTACAAAATCTCGGATGCCTCGAAATTGGCGATATACGGAGGCAAAACGGACATAAGCAACTTCGCTGAGCGGCCGCAGGTGCAACAGCACCAGTTCCCCAATTTCTGAACTGGCGATTTCTCGGAGCGATCGACCTTGGAGTTGCGCCTCGATTTCTTCGGCTAGGGTTTCGAGATGCCCGGAAGACAAACCTGTTTTTTCGCAGGCGCGAATCAATCCCCTGACTAATTTTGACCTGTCAAAAGATTCGCGCTTGCCGTCGCGCTTGATCACCGTAATCGGTACAAATTCTATGCGTTCGTATGTTGTGAAGCGGTGCTGGCAGCTCAAACACTCACGCCGCCGACGGATGCTTTGACCTGATTCGGCTGAACGCGATTCTAAAACCCGGCTATTTGTGTGTTGGCAGGAGGAACAGCGCATGATTGCTGATTTTAACAGGCATTGCCAGCAAATTGCCATTCATCTAACCGCCTGGGGTCTGATGAATGGCTGGACTAGAAAAATCACTTAGCACACAGGGGTGAAATAGTCCCGCACCAAATTAGATCACTATGATGCGGGCTAACCCCAGTCCGGTTCAAGATATTTTGGACTTGCTGGAGGCGTATAGCTAATTATTTGCCAATCCGGGGAGGTTCCCGAAAGGCGATCGCAAAAAATAGTACGCCTATGGCTAAAGCCAGAATCAAAATGTAAGCAACACTTTCCATGTTAAATTTTCCCTATCTTCCCTTGCCGTATTATTTTATCTTAATTACTGGTTTTATTATTAACTAAAAAAACCCGGTTTCTTGAAGAAACCGGGTTTTTTTACACCGGGGAAGTTTCCCGGCTAGCCAGAGGCTGGCGAAATCTAGAGAGGTTCTTCTCTTCTGGTGGTCACGTCGCCCAGTTTTTGGAACAAGCCCCACTCGACTTGTTCTTCCATGTCAGCCTCAACCCCAGCAAACACGTCGCGGAAGATTGTCCGAGAACCGTGCCAGATATGGCCGAAGAAGAACAGCAAAGCAAAGCAAACGTGTCCGAAAGTGAACCAACCGCGAGTCGAAGTGCGGAAAACGCCGTCAGAATTCAAGGTTTCGCGATCGAATTCAAACACTTCACCTTTTTGAGCAGCGCGAGCAAACTGCTTAACATCTAGAGGATTATTAAAGGTTTGACCGTTAAGTTCGCCACCGTAGAAGCTGACGGTAACTCCGCTTTGTTCAAAGCTGTATTTTGATTCAGCACGGCGGAAGGGGATGTCAGCGCGAACGACCCCATCTTTGTCCGTCAAAATCACTGGGAAAGTTTCAAAGAAGTTGGGGAGGCGGCGAACCGACAATACCCGACCTTCGCTGTCAGTAAATACTGGATGGCCCAGCCAAGATTTAGCAATACCGTCGCCATTGACCATCGCGCCCGCCCGGAACAAACCGCCTTTAGCAGGAGAGTTGCCCACGTAGTCGTAGAAAGCCAATTTTTCGGGAATTTGTTCGTAAGCTTCTTGGAAGCTTTGGCCACCGGCCAAGCTAGCTTGAGCTCTGCGATCAATTTCTTGTTGGAAATAGCCGCTGTCCCACTGATAACGAGTCGGGCCAAAAAGTTCGATCGGAGTCGCAGCAGAACCGTACCACATCGTACCTGCAACCACAAAGGCTGCGAAGAACACGGCAGCGATACTGCTAGAAAGTACAGTTTCGATATTCCCCATCCGCAGGGCTTTGTAAAGACGTTCCGGCGGCCGCACTGTCAAGTGGAACAAACCGGCAATTACGCCGACTACGCCCGCTGCAATGTGGTGAGCCACGATGCCGCCCGGATTGAACGGATCGAAGCCTTCAGGGCCCCAAGAAGGCGCCACAGGCTGGACGTGACCGGTCAGACCGTAGGGGTCGGACACCCACATTCCCGGCCCAAAAAGTCCCGAAAGGTGAAATGCGCCGAAGCCGAAGCAGAGCAAGCCGGAGAGGAACAGGTGAATGCCAAACATTTTTGGCAAGTCGAGGGCTGGTTCACCGGTGCGAGGGTCTCTGAAAAGTTCTAAGTCCCAAAATACCCAGTGCCAAACTGCTGCTAAGAACAGCAGGCCCGATAGAACGATGTGAGCGACAGCGACGCCTTCAAAGGACCAGAAGCCCGGATCGACGTTACCTTCGCCCGTGATGCTCCAACCGCCCCAAGAACCCGTAACTCCCAAGCGAGTCATGAAGGGCAACACGAACATCCCTTGACGCCACATCGGGTTCAGAACTGGGTCTGTGGGGTCAAAAACTGCTAGTTCATAAAGGGCCATTGAGCCGGCCCAACCTGCCACGAGGGCAGTGTGCATTAAGTGTACAGAAATCAATCGGCCTGGGTCATTTAAGACGACTGTGTGTACGCGATACCAGGGTAGTCCCATTGACTGCGGTTCTCCAAGGTGTAAGTGATGATGTCTATTTTTACGGAAAAATCAGATTCTGAATCCCCAGCAGTTACCTGCAGGGTTTAAACTCTGCCTTTTGCCGACTGCCATCTACCTTCAAAGGTGGAGGCATAAAAATGAAAGTTATTTAAAGAAGTGTATCGAGTGTTAGAACCGATTGCAATATGTTGAGCATTACATTAGTTGCGGGTTGCCCATTTCGCAGCGGGCGGCGATCGTCCCGAGGCGTTCGAGGACTTGCTCGGCATCGATCAGTCTGGTGAGGGTGACGTTGCCGATATTTTTGGCGGGATCGGCGGGATCTGGACGGACTGCTGGTTGGACTTCTACCATGAGTACGGCGTCTTCTACGCGGTAGAGCCACATTTTTTCGTTGCGATCGGAAAGACAGAGGTTGAGCTGTTGGATGTCCGGCGCCCGCCTCCAGGCGGCGTGACTCCACTCGCCGCCGACGCCCCAAACGCGCCCAACTTTCCAGCCGTCGGATAAGAAGAAGTATTTCACTTGTGTACGCTTGTTGAGATTTTTTTGTCTAACATAGCGCAAAACTGCCTAATTACGGAATTATTGAACCGCGAAGGCGCGAAGGAAGAGTAGAGAAGAGGTAGGTAATCTTCTAGCTGTTGGGGATAAATTTACCTAATTGTGAGAGGGGTTTCTGTCTGGTCGATCGGCAAAATCTCCAATCTTAGATTTTTCAAGTCGAGTGTAGTTCCCAGCATTTCGAAGGGGAATACTCATCACATTGGCTCGCTTGGGTCAGAAAGTTCTAACCATTCAAATGTGTATTGGGGCTCTAGCAAGGTTGTGGTAATTTTGCTCTTTTGCTCGCTGGCTGTCGATCGCATTATCGAGCATAATTTTAATCGCGATTAATCTGCCTGAATTTGAGCCTAATCAACCAGCTAGATTCAGATTAAACCCGACCTCCGTCCAAGTTCATCTGCGGTTAAAAATACCCCATGAATATTTTTGCCAAAAACCAAATCCCAAAACGATCGACATTACTGCTAAAATAAAGTACGAGTCCTTGCCGCTCAAACGCAGACCATGACCGCACAAACTCCAGTACAATTCCAAGACAGTTTCGACATCATCGTAGTAGGTGGCGGACACTCCGGCTGCGAAGCCGCCCTCGCCACATCTCGCCTCGGCTGTCGCACCCTTCTCCTCACCCTCAACCTCGACAAAATTGCGTGGCAACCTTGCAATCCCGCTGTCGGCGGCCCGGCTAAAACCCAACTCACTAACGAAGTTGATGCGTTAGGCGGGGAAATTGGCAAAATGGCTGATCGCACCTACTTACAAAAGCGCGTCCTCAACGCTTCGAGAGGCCCCGCAGTGTGGGCCCTGCGAGCACAAACAGACAAGCGGGAATACGCCGCTGTCATGAATAATATTGTTGAAAATCAAGAGAATTTGACCATCCGCGAAGCGATGGTAACAGACTTAGTTTTGGGCAAAAATGAAGAAGTAATCGGAGTCGAAACATACTTCGGCGTCGCTTTTGAATGCAAAGCAGTAATTCTGACTACAGGTACTTTTTTAGGTGGCACGATTTGGGTGGGCAATAAGTCGATGCCCGCCGGACGTGCGGGAGAATTTGCCGCCGTTGGCTTGACGGAAACTCTCAATCGTTTGGGCTTTGAAACGGGCAGGTTAAAAACTGGAACTCCGGCAAGAGTTGACAAACGTACTCTCGATTACACCAACCTGGAACCGCAGCCGGGAGATGCAGAGGTTCGCTGGTTTAGTTTCGATCCAGAAGTTTGGGTCGAACGGGAACAAATGCCTTGTTATTTGACTCGAACTACGCCAGCTACCCATCAGTTAATTAGAGACAATTTGCACCTTTCTCCAGTCTACGGTGGCTGGGTTGATGCGAAGGGGCCGCGCTATTGTCCGAGTATTGAAGATAAGATTGTGCGGTTTGCGGATAAGGAAAGTCACCAGATTTTTATTGAACCGGAAGGTAGAGATATTCCTGAACTTTATATCCAAGGATTTTCTACTGGTTTACCGGAAAGTTTGCAATTGCAAATGCTGCGGACTCTTCCGGGTTTGGAAAAGTGCGAGATGATGCGCCCTGCTTATGCTGTGGAGTACGATTATTTGCCGGCAACTCAGTGCTTTCCAACGCTGATGACTAAGAAGATTGAAGGGCTGTTTTGCGCGGGTCAGGTGAACGGTACAACTGGATATGAGGAGGCTGCTGCACAGGGGATTGTGGCGGGGATTAATGCAGCCCGGTTTGCCAAAAATCAGGAGATGATTGTGTTTCCTCGCGAGCAAAGTTATATCGGGACTTTGATCGATGATTTGTGTACGAAGGATTTGCGGGAACCTTACCGGATGTTGACTTCGCGATCGGAATATCGGCTATTATTGCGATCGGACAATGCTGACCAACGCTTGACGCCGCTGGGACGGGAAATTGGTTTGATTGACGATCGTCGCTGGGAGTTGTTCGATCGCAAACAAGCTAATATTGTGGCAGAGAAGGAACGCTTGTACTCGACACGGGTGAAAGAGCACGAGGAAGTAGGCAAGGCAATTTTTGCAGACACTCAACAAGCGATTAAAGGTTCAATTACTCTTGCTGATTTGTTGCGGCGTCCTGGTTTTCATTATGTGGATTTGGAACGCTACAATTTAGGCAATTCTAGTTTGAAGTTGGCTGAGAAAGATGGTGCAGAAATTGACATCAAGTATTCCGGCTACCTGCAAAGACAGCAAAATCAAATCGATGACATTGCCAAACACGAACGCCGACAATTGCCTGCAGATTTGGATTACATGGCAATTACAACTCTCTCCAAAGAATCGCGGGAAAAGTTGGCTAAGGTGAAACCGCTGACGATTGGCCAAGCTGCCAGAATTGGTGGGGTAAATCCGGCTGATGTTAATGCTTTGTTGATTTTTCTGGAAGTGCGAAACCGTCAGCAGCCAGTGGGTGTAGGTAAATAAGCTGAACTAGAGGTGTCTCAAGGCTGCCTTCAATTTTATGAAATAGCAGTATGAAAAAGTGTGACTATTGTGGAAACACTATTTTGTTCGGCGGCTTTCATATTGATGAATATAGATTCTGGACCTTGCTGATTCACGGTATGAATCAACTTTTCGCTTGAAGTTACAAAAGTCACCATACTGGACTTAAAAAACTTCCGAAACCTTGAATTTATACCTATATTCAGCAATGTCACAAAAAAGGAAAACTGGCAGAATGTCAACTCTAATTGATGAAATTCTGCCAGTATATTGTAGATATTTATAAATCCTCGAACCAAGCCTGAATTTCGCAAATATTCCGCATAAGAATTAGCATTCATTGGTGGTTCAAACCTCCCCGAAATCTCCACCAGTGTTGCCACCCTCAAAGCCTTAGAAGAGCAGCTAGATGCTTTGCTGTACGCTTATATACGCGCTCACTGGTGGAACTAGGGAATAGAGCGGAATTTGATATTGGGCGATCGTTGCACAACCGGCTATATAGTCATTCCCCAACTTCCATAAAGAGTGCGAGAGAGAGGAGGAGACAGTGAGAGGGAGAGGGGGAGAATTGGGAAACACAGTTAAATTCATCCGTGTATCCGTGCCCTTCTTCCTTCTTCCCTCTTCCTTCTTCCTTCCTTTAATGTGCCCAGAGAATCACGCCAGCTTCATAAGGACTGCTGAGATTATCGTGCTTCGGCAAAACCCGCAGCGACAAACCTTGCAAACCACTAGAAGTATAAGTAATGTCAGCCGTATAAAGGCTAGCATTGTTAGCATCTTCTCCCAAATACTCCATCACCACCGGCACGCCGCCGACAATATCTCCGTTAGCATCAACCGAACCTTGATAAAGTTCGACTTGCACGTCTGCAGGCGTCAATCCCATCAGATTAATTCGAGATTTAACAGAGATCGACTGATTGACCTTAACTTCCTTATCCTGGGAAATATCAACAGCCTCAATCTTAATATCCTTCCACTTCGCGAGAACGTGCTTCTTCCAGTGAGACAATTCCTTGGCCGGAGCACAATTATCCGAAGTCATCGTGAAGAATCGATCGCTCACTGGGAAATAAGCCCGTCGCGCGTAATCTTTCACCATCCGAGCCGTATTGAAGAAAGGACAGTTCAAGCGAATCGAATCCTTCATTTTCGCCGTCCAACCGCGGGGAATTCCATCAGCATCCCGGTTGTAAAATAGAGGTACAACTTCCTTTTCCATCAAGTCGTACAAAGCATTCGCCTCGACTTCATCCTGATACTTAGTATCTTCGTAAAATTCCCCATGTCCGATCGGCCAACCGGTACGAACATAATCAGCCTCATCCCACCATCCGTCAAGAATGCTGAGATTCGGCAAACCATTCATCGAAGCTTTCATCCCGGAAGTACCCGAAGCCTCACGCGGGCGGCGCGGCGTATTCAGCCACACATCGCAGCCAGACACCATCATCCGAGCGACGTTAATGTCGTAGTTCGGTAAAAACACCATCGAGCTCATCGTCTCGTGCTCGCGGATGAAGTGAACGATATCTCGAATCAATTCCTTACCCGGAATATCCATCGGGTGAGCCTTCCCAGCAATCACAAACTGCACGGGGCGATTTTGATCCCGCATGATCCGCATAATTCGATCGACATCGCGCAAAAATAGCGTTGCCCGCTTGTAAGTAGCGAAGCGGCGCGCAAACCCGATCGTCAGCACCTTCGGATTGAGTGCCTCCCGCGCGTGTTCGATTTCCGTTTGGGCCGCACCGCGCTCGCGCAAAGTCTTTTCCAGCCACTCCCGCGCGAACACCACCAACTCCGATCGACAGCGTTCGTGATTGCGCCATAGTTCCTCATCAGGAATTGACGACATTCTGTCCCAGAGACGATCGTCCTTGCGAGTCATTTCCCAATCCGGGCCGAGGTATCGATCGTACAACTCCTGAGTAGACTTCGCCACACAACTGCGAGCGTGGACCCCGTTGGTAATCGAAGTAATCGGTACTTCTTCCTGCGGCAAACCCGGCCACAAACCCTGAAACATCGGGCGCGACACCACACCGTGCAAAGCCGCCACCCCGTTGACAAAACTCGACATTTTAATAGCCAAAATTGCCATATTCAGAGGCCCGGACAAATCGCCAGTATTCTCCCGGCCCAATCCTAAAAACTCATCTTGCGACAAGCCAAATATCTTGGGATAGTGACTCAGATAGTGCATCACCATATCCGGCTCGAACAAGTCAAACCCAGCAGGTACCGGCGTGTGAGTCGTAAACATACTGCTCGAAACCACCACCTGTTCCGCTTCTACGAAACTCAGGTGATATTCCTCCATCAGCATCCGAATGCGTTCCAAAGCCATGAAAGCCGCGTGGCCTTCATTCATGTGATAAGCCGTAACTGTCAGCCCCAATGCCTTGAGCATTTTCACGCCGCCGATGCCCAGCATGATTTCTTGGTGCATCCGCAGAGTTTTATCACCGCCATACAGTTGGTCGGTAATATCTTGGTCGTAGCGACTGTTAGGTTCAATATTTGTATCCATTAGGTACAAAGGAACCGTTCCCACTTGTACCCGCCAAATCCGGGCATACACCTTGCGGCCGGGATAGTCCACCTCAATCCGCAATTCCGAACCGTCGGGATTGCGTTCTGGGTGCAGCGGCATATTGTAGAAATCATTGAGCGGATAGCGTTCTTGCTGCCAGCCGTCGGCGTTGAGATACTGCGAAAAATAACCTTCTTGGTAGAGCAGGCCGACACCGACTAAGGGCAAGCCCAAATCACTAGCTGATTTGAGGTGGTCGCCTGCGAGCACGCCCAAACCGCCCGAATAGATCGGTAGGGCTTTAACTAAGCCGAATTCCATCGAAAAGTAAGCGTAGCATTCCTGCTGCTCGGTGCCGCGCTGTTTGCGGTACCAGGCCCGGTTTTTGAGATAATCGTCTAACTGCTGGGCTGCTCGGTTCATTTGGGCAATGAAGCCTTCGTCTTCTGCCATTTCTTGCAGTCGCTCTTGAGATATGGTTCCGAGCATCAGCACCGGGTTTTGGTTGCTGGAGTCCCACAGGTCTCGATCGAGGCGGCGGAAGAGGTCTTTGGTATCTACGTTCCAGTCCCAGTGCAAGTTGTAGGCAAGCTTGCGTAGGGGTTCGAGAATTGTCGGTAGCGAAGGGGAAACGTTAAATGTGCGAATTGGCTGCATAGACAAAGCCTTTATGTTGGGGTAGCGATATTTTCCTCTGTCTTTAGGTACAAGTCCGTTATTCTGCACACTATTTTAAGTTTTAAGCTGCGGGGGGCAATCGCGATCGACCATCATTAAGCACGCGACGCCGTGCCGTGTCCCTAAGCAAGCTAAGCTTTTAACTGCCGTGGCGGGATTTAGGACTTGATGCCCCTGAGCTGACAATTTCTCAAGTTAAAGCGCTGTATCACCCTTGGGGCAAGAATCTTAACGAATTGCCCGACAACTTTTGCCCGCTGCAGCGCTTTAGCAGTGATGAGGTTGCAGGTGTAGCGGAGGAAAATAAGTCGCGAGAGTAAGATTCGCGGTCAAGAACCATAACTAATAACTAATGACTAATTAAGCAATTTTCACTTTAGTCAACTGAGAATTTACCAACAGTTTGCTAGCATCGCCAGCCGAGAGGGCAGGGCTGAAATAATAACCCTGAATTTCTTGACAGTGCAGTTCGCGCAAACACTCCAACTGCTCTTTAGTTTCTACTCCTTCGGCTACTACGCTCAAGTTCAAATCTCGCCCCAGGGTCGCTACAGCCTTGGCGATCGCCCGTTCGCAGGGATCGGTCGTCAGTCCGCTGACAAACGACCTGTCTATTTTTAAGATATTCAAGGGAAACTTTTTGAGATAATTTAGAGAACAATAACCCGTGCCGAAATCGTCCAGCACAATCTGCACTCCCATGTTCTGCAACTCCCTGAGAACTTTGGTGGTATAATCTACATCTTGCATGGCTGTCGTCTCGGTAATTTCTAACTCTAAATACTTGGGTGCTAAACCGCTTTTTTCCAAACATTTGGCTACCATTTCTAATAAATTAAATTGCTGGAACTGCCGAGCCGAAACGTTGACTGCTACCCGCAAATCTGGCTGCAAAGCATCCTGCCAAGCTTTATTTTGAGTGCAGGCTGTTTGCAGCACCCATTCCCCAATAGCTACAATTAATCCGTTATCTTCGGCGATCGGAATAAATGTAGCGGGAGTAACTAAACCTAATTGTGGATGTTGCCAGCGCAGCAGGGCTTCCATGCCCTGAATTTCCCAAGTAGTGATGTTGACTTTTGGCTGGTAGAAAACCTCAAATTCTCCCTGTTCTAAAGCCTCGTGCAGCCTGTGTTCTATAGTTAGTAACTGGCTGCCTTGGGGATTAATTGTTGAAGTATATAACTGATAGTTATTTCTTCCCATTTCTTTAGCGTGGTACAAGGCAGCATCGGCATTTTTGACTAAAGTTTCGGCATCTTCACCATCATCTGGATAAAGGGCAATGCCGATGCTGCTGCTAACATGAAACGGTTGTCCTTCTAGTTTAAATGCTGGCTTTAAATTGTTGAGTATTCTTTGAGCTGTTTTAACTGCATCTTCTAAGCAATTAATATCGGGAAGTAGTATGGTAAATTCGTCGCCTCCCCAGCGGGCAACCGTGTCAGTCGATCGCAAAGTGTCGCTGATGCGTCCGGCAAAACCTTCTAAAAGGCGATCGCCCGCAGCGTGACCTAGTGTATCATTAATCTTTTTGAACCTGTCTAAGTCTAAAAACATCACAGCTAGCATTTTTTTGGTTTTTTTAGCTTCTCTTAATGAGGCCAGCAGCCGCTCGTTAAAAAGTATCCGGTTCGGTAAACCGGTGAGTTGGTCATAAACAGCTTGATAGCGAATAATTTCTTCAGCTTGCTTGCGCTGAGTAATGTCCATCATCGTACCGATCGCCCTTACTGCTTTGCCACTTTCATTACGGATGATATAGCCACGATCGAGCACAAAAACATATCCCCCATCTGCACGGTGAAAGCTGTATTCTTCCGACCAACATTGAGCGTCTGAGTTCATTGTTTGGTTGAAGCTTAACATCACTCTTTCCCGTTCTTCGGGGTGAATATTTAACCACCAAGATTCTAATTCTATCGTCTGAGTTTCGTTGAGTTTGTATCCAAAAACTTTTTCAAATTCTTCGCTCAACCAATACTCATTTTTTAACAAATCAAAATCCCATACGGCGTCATTTGTCGCCCGCGTCAGCAGGTGAAAACGTTCTTCACTTTTGCGGAGTTTTTCTTCGGATTGCACCCGTTCCGTTACATCCCGAAAGCTGAATACTCGACCAGTAATTTTGCCTCCCGTGCGCTGGGGCAACGAGTAGCGCTCGAAGATTCTGCCATCTGTCAACTCTATGAGATCGTAACTTTCTTCTGTGGGGCTATTGGACAGTTCTTTAGCACGATTGAGAAAAATTTCCGGATATTTTAACTGGTTGATTCCAAACCCCACAATTTGGTGGTTATCTCTCGAATCAACCAGCAGATCCGGCAACTGCCACATTTCGGCAAATTTGCGGTTAAAGGTGAGCACTGTGCCCCCACTGTCAACCGCCAAAATACCGTCAGCAGTAGATTCAATGGTTGCTTGAAGCAATGAAAGAGATGTTTCTAGTTCTAACTCTGCTAATTTGCGATCGCTGATGTCAAATGCTGTGATTAATATTGAGGCTTTTTTTTCAAATTTTATAATATCTACAGTTGCTTCAATCCAGCGCATTTTTCCTGTTTTTGCGACTATTATTAATTCATATTTTGACTCTGCATTTGAGCGTGACTGGCTGGATTTACCCCAGTTTTTAACTATTTCTATAAAATCTCGATGAATTATGTCGTATAAATCCAATGCTAGTAATTCTTCGCGAGTATATCCTGTCAGAGCTTCTGTCTGAGCATTGACATAGCGGAACTGTCTGCGGTGATAGATAAACGCAACAGCATTAACAGTTTCTATCAGTTGGCGAAACTTTTTTTCACTGCGCCGCAGATTTCTTTCAGCCCGCTTGCTATCGGTAATATCTTGTGCTATGTATAACTTGCCACTGACCTTGCCTTGACCGTCGCGAATAATTAAAATAGAAAGCTGTACAATTATTTTTTTTCGGTTTTTAGAAAGGTAGACTTTTTCGACGTTGCGGAGAGAACCTTCGACTGTTAAACTTGCTAACTCTAACTCGGGTGGCGGTGATTCAGTTTTCTTAAAAAGTCCAGCTATTGGTTTGCCTAACAACTCTTTTTTAGAGTATCCCAGAAGTTGACAGGTAGCTTGGTTTAACGACAGGATATGGCCGCCCGGGGTGGTCGCAATTATCGAGACGTTCATTTCCTCGCAAATATCGAGAGCATATTCGGCAGTTTGCTGCAAATCTTGGGTCATTTGGGCAATAGTATGCCAAATATCCAGTTCTTTTTTTGGATACAACACTTTTTCTCCTTTTGGTAGCTTGTCATTATCTGTTTCAGACTTCGTCTTAATTAACCTCATAGTCTGGGATAATATATTTACTGTTTTACCCCTAATCAATAATGAGATTAATAAAAAGATAAAAACCAAATAATTACCGATTATTTTTAAGCTAAAATCAGGTTCTTTTATCTGGCTTTCCTGAGACTGTATATAATTGTAATTCGGTAATTTTACTGGCTCAATTGGGGATAATTTATCCAAAAATAATGTGGCGCTTGCAGAAGTAAGGGGGGGAGATGCGGAGCGCAAATAGCTATGTTTTTGAGACCGAATCAAAATCCTTTCTACAAGGAGAGTGCCATGCCCATCTCCTAGACTTGTCGGTAACATTTTTGGATTTTTGCTACATTCCACACCAAAAATAGCAACCGCGAAATATCCCAATATTAATTGAAAAATTATTTTCATTTGCTCTATTTTCTAATTTTAAATACTTTTTTTAGCAATCATAAATCTCAAAACTTTTAGCAGAACTTTCTCTACCATAGGAAAACCCAGCCATCCGAAATTTATGTGGATTTGTAAATTAAATTCTACAAAAACAATAATTTAGCTTTATAACTAATTACAATTTTAATCTTAATCTAAAATATGTCATCAGCCATTGTGCCACAAATTATCCGCCATTCTACCTAGACACCGGGTGGAAGCGCTAAAATTAGATAATTCCCGCAAGGAGGCGACCGGGACTTGTTAGAAAAATAAACAATTAGCTTAAAATCTATGCAGAGGTCCACTAATTGAACCCATGAGTCAGACCATCCCAGAACTCCAAAAAGAAGTCCGCGCGCTGCAAGCAGAAGTTGCCACCCTGCAAGAGGCGCGGGAAAAACTTGCCGTACAGCGCTCAGAGTGCCGAGTGGCAGTCAGTTTTCCCAAAAATAATACTCCTGAAGCCATTGCCGAGTTCCACAAGCAAACTGCTGCTTTTGGGGAGCAGTGGTTACAGCAAATCCAGGAAATTGACCGAGAGACTAAAAATATTGAAAAGCAACTGGAACAAAAACAGGCTGTACTCAATTATAAACAAGGCGAACTAGACAAATTGCTGGCCGGACAGCACTGGCAAGAAGTAGAAAACAACGTTCAAACCGGGGAAAAACGCTTGCAAGCACAAGCTCGTAGAATCAATCAAGCATCAGCGCAGCTAGAGGCAGAAATCCAAGCTTTGAAAGCACTGTACGACCAACTCAACCCGAGTTATTCCGAGTGGTTTCAACAACCAACTCAAATAGTTGAATTTTCTGCAATAACTATTCCTTATGCTTTTCCCAGTAGCAGTGGCTTAATCTTGGATAATAAGGAGATTGAGTGGGATAAAAAGTAGTTTTGACTGGTAAATTTTAAAGGTAAATTAGTGATTTGAATGTCGCCGTCGAACGATCCAATAAGCAAGACAGATTCGACGGCAACATCCCAAGACTTTTACCTGCTTGTTTAAATCAAAAATACAAAACTGCCTCTGGCATAGCTAATTTTAATATTTTTGAGTTTCATTTTTTGAAACAGGTTTATTTGTAACTCTGGTGTCAACCTAAAATCTAAAATATAACAGTTCTGGACGCATCAACCGGGTTTGACGAAAAGACTTTGTTGCAGCCCTCGCTTCTGCTAAAACACCCGGTTGATGAGAGCGAGGAGTGCGTAAGCTCTGTCTAAAATCTCACATAGACTTACTGATGAAACAATTGATTTGGATAGCGCTATTTATTCTAGTTGCGGTAGTGGCTGTGGGTTGGCGTTCTGACTCGTGGCAGCGGTTGTCGGCTGTACCCGAAGTTGGGATCGATCGCAATATCCACACTTCCCAAAACCCGTCTCCCTTAACGCTTCCTGCTGACAAAAATACTTTTTTTCAGCCGCAAATTGACCCATCCAGGCTGTGGAAACACGTCGAGACTTTAGCAGGAGAACGCGATGGAGAACGATCTCGCTCCTTTACTAGAGACTACATTTCCCAACAATTGCAAACGTTAGGATTTTCCGCAGATTTGCAGCGGTTCGATCGCGGAATCAACGTCTTCGCTGAGAGAAAAGGCACTGACTCAAACGCCGGTGCAATTTTAGTCGCAGCACACTACGATACTGTAACCAACTCGCCCGGGGCTGACGACAATGCGACGGGAGTCGCTGTAGTTTTAGAAGTAGCAAGATTGCTGGGTTCTCGGCCCACGCCTCGGACGCTGCAATTAGCATTTTTCGACCGGGAAGAAATGGGACTTTTAGGCAGTTTAGCATTCACCGGTAGCGACGCGCGGTTAAAAAAATTGCAGGGAGCGATCGTCCTCGATATGGTAGGTTATGCCTGCCGCACGCCCGGATGCCAGCAATATCCCGAAGGATTAACAGCGCAACCTTTTCTAGAAGCATCGGGGGTAAAATCTCCCGATAAAGGCGAGTTTATCGCTGTGATTGGGGATGCGGAACATCCGCTGCTATTGAAAAGTTTTGCGGAGTCCGGAAAAGCCGATTTACCGACGGTGGTGGCGCTGCCGGTTCCCCTAAAAGGGTTGCTGACTCCCGATGTTTTGCGGAGCGACCACGCGCCTTTCTGGTATAAAGGAATTGGTGCTGTGTTGGTGACTGATACTGCAAATTTGCGATCGCCCCACTATCACCAATCTAGCGATACATTAGCAACTATCGATCGACCTTTTTTCGCCGGTTCTGCTCAAATTGTTGTTAATGCCACGGCTAAATTATTGGAAATTAGGTAATTAATAATCGGTAATTCTACTCGTTACCAGGCTCTGCTTGGTAACGCATATGCAGAGGCTCTGCCTCGAATTTTCCCACGCCAAGCAAGCGAGGCAGAGCCTCTGGAAATCGGTTCCTAGGCTCTGCCTAGGAACCAGCTAAATAACAAATAAGTAATAACAAATAAGTAATAATAAATGACTAACAAAGAAAGCCTGCAACGGCATTTACTGCAACTAGACAATCGAGGCTACAAAGCCTACAAAGACATTCAAGGTAGTTACGACTTTTCGGAATTTCGATTAATTATTGATTACGTGCAGGGAGATCCGTTTGCTTCTGCCAGTAAATTTAGAGTCATAGTTCCCCCCAACATTGCTCAAATTCCTTGTCAACTTTTCAACTCTCGCTGTCGAGAAATAGCCCTCAGAGATTACCTAACTCGCCAGTTTGACAAAGCAGCACACAGCATCAGCAGCAAACGCGGCACTGGGAAAAGCGGTTTGATTGCAGTGACTGGCTTCGGACAAGAAGTTTTAGAGCGAACTTCCGCATTTATTATTTCCTCAAATACATCCGATATCGAAGATTTAGGAGGAGTTGAACTGCGATTTGCCGTCGGACTTCCAGCGGGCGGACGTAGTATTTTAGGGCGACAAGCTGCTGAAATGTTGTGCGAAGATATTCCGCAAATTGTCAGTAATTCTCTCAAATATTCTCACTTAAATGCTGCGGAATGTCGCCATCACGTTGAAACTGTAGAAGATGCTGACTGGCTGCAGCAGCAGTTAGCTGAAAACGGATTAGTTGCGTTTGTGGCTGACGGTTCTATTTTGCCCCGCCGCACGGGTGTTGACGATCGCCCTTTGTTAAATAATGCTGTGGCTTTTCAGTCGCCGCCGTCGTTAAAAGTTGAGTTTAATTGTCCGAACCTCGGTTTGATTTCCGGTATGGGTATTCCCACTGGCATTACTTTGATTGTTGGAGGCGGCTATCACGGCAAATCAACTTTACTCAGGGCGATCGAGTTGGGAGTTTACAACCGAATTCCGGGAGATGGTCGGGAATTTGTGGTGGCTAATCCGGCGGCGGTTAAAATTAGAGCGGAAGATGGCAGGAGTGTGGCGGGAGTTGATATTTCGCCTTTTATTAACCACTTGCCGCAAGGTAGAGATACTGTACAATTTTATACTAAAAATGCGAGTGGCAGTACGTCGCAAGCTGCTAATATTATTGAGGCTTTGGAAGTGGGGAGAATACCTGTTTTATTGGTGGATGAGGATACGGCAGCGACGAATTTTATGATTCGCGATCGCCGAATGCAGGAACTCATCGCTAAGGATAAGGAACCGATTACGCCGTTTATTGATAAAGTGAGACAATTGTATACAGATTATGGCGTATCAACTATTTTAGTAATGGGGGGAAGTGGCGATTATTTTGATGTGGCAGATACTGTGATTTCAATAGATAACTTTCAAGCATATAATGTGACGGAAAAAGCTAAAAAAATTGCTAAAAATTACTCAATTAGTCGTGCTGATGAAGGGGGAGAAAATTTTGGTGAGATTACTCAAAGAATGCCGATTCCTGCTAGTTTAGATCCGAGCCGGGGACGCCGATATGTGCGGGTTAAGGTGCGGGATGTTGATGAATTGGCGTTTGGAACTGATGATATTGATTTAGGTGCTATTGAGCAAATTGTTGACAGCGGACAGTTAAGGGCGATCGCAGCAGCAATGGTTTATGCTAAGCAGCAATACATGGACGGAAAACGCACTTTGTCGGAAATCATAGATTTGGTGATGGCAGATATTGAGGCCGAGGGGATGGATATTTTATCGCCTTTTCCTGAAGGGGATTTTGCCATGTTTCGGCGGTTTGAATTAGCGGCGGCAATTAATCGGCTTCGCAGTTTGTCGGTTGTTGCTAAGTAGACTTGCTTAATATAAGTATTGTTGTCCTACTTTTGATATGCTGACAAAAGTGAGTGCAAAAACCGCGATTGAAGTATGACAGCCAATATAGGACAACTGACTGCTTTAAGCGATCGACCGTATTTAGTATTAAGCAATCAAGGCGAGGTTTTACAGTTAGAGTTAAAACAGCAGCAGCACGTATTGGGCCGCGATCGCACTCGTGCTGATTTAGTCATTCCCGAACCCTGGCGCGCAGTTTCCGGCGTTCACGCTGTTTTGCGCCAAATTGGGGATAATTACTGGATTTACGACGGTGACGGGCACCGGCCGAGCACTAATGGCTTATTTGTCGATCGCACTCGCATCACTCCCAATGACGGTTATTGTTTGAAAAACGGCACAGAAATTAAAATCGGTCTCGATCCTCAAAATCAAGTTTTGCTGACTTATTTTAATCCGCTGGCGAATCAGGTTGCTGTCCCTAGCAAGCAGTCAATTCTTCTTAAGAATCGGTCGGTTTTGTTGGGTCGCGATCCAAACGCTTCGCTGCAATTAGATGCGCCGCTTGTTTCTAGACGCCACGCCACAATTGACCAAGACAGTCGCGGCAATTATATTTTGCGAGACCACAGCGTTAACGGGGTTTTTGTGAACGGTCAGCGAGTCACAAATTCTATACAATTGTCCGATGGAGATGCAATTCGGATCGGCCCGTTTACTCTAACTTACCGCAGCGGTGAGTTGGAGATGCAAGACTCCGGCAATCAAATTCGTTTGGATGCTGACAGTCTGGTGATTCCAAAGCGTTTGGATGGGATAAAATTAGCGATCGAACCGGGGCAGTTTGTGGCTTTAGTCGGCGGTAGCGGCGCTGGCAAATCTACTTTAATGCGGACGCTTTTAGGCATTGAAAAAACTACTAACGGCGCTGTGTTTCTCAACGGCGACAACCTGCGCCAAAACTTTAATATTTACCGCAATCAAATCGGTTACGTGCCTCAAGATGATATTGTACACGCAGATTTGACAGTAGAAGAAGTCTTGAGTTATGCAGCTAAATTGCGCTTACCTCCCGATACAGATGTCAAGCAGGTAGTCGCCAAAACTTTAGAAGATATTGAAATGACTCACCGTCGCAAGGCTTTGGTAAAACAGCTTAGCGGCGGACAGCGGAAGCGGGTCAGCATCGGAGTTGAACTGTTAGCAGACCCGAAACTTTTCTTTTTAGACGAACCGACTTCAGGACTCGATCCGGGTTTGGATAAGAAGATGATGCAACTGCTGCGAAAGTTGGCAAATCAAGGCCGGACGGTGATCCTTGTGACTCACGCGACGGCAAATATCACGATGTGCGATCGGATCGTTTTTATGGGTCGCGGCGGACGCCTTTGTTACTTCGGCCCACCTATAGAAGCGCTCGATTTTTTCGATGTCAAAACAGGCGATTTTGCAGACATTTACAACGAATTAGAAACAGGAGAAACCAACGTTCAAAGCTGGGCAGAAAAGTTTAATAAATCTCCCTACTATCAGCGCTATATTGTCAACCACTTCAGCATCGGCAACCCCGGTGGAAAAACACCCTCTGCACCTTCTGTGCCAAAATCTGTATCTTTTGTAAAACAACTCGTCTTGCTCGCCCAGCGCTATTTTCAGCTTATTTCCCGCGACTTAGTTAACTTGAGTTTAGCTCTTTTAACGGCTCCGATCGGCATTAGTTTGCTGCGGCTGGCCGTCAGAGACAAAGACCCGTTAATTGGAGCGCCGGAGGCAACTTTAGCACCTTTGGCGCTCAGAGTTTTGTTTGTATTTACCTGCGCTGCGATTTGGGTAGGACTCGCAACTTCTCTGCAAGAAATTGTAAAAGAATCTGCTATTTATTTGCGCGAACGTTTGGTAAATTTAGGACTGTTTGCTTATTTGGGTTCAAAATTTTTCATACTTTCCGGTTTGGCAGTATTGCAAACGCTGTTAATGGTAGCAGTTATTCTGATTTCTTTTAAATCCCCCGAACCAAGTTTTATTTCCTGGTCTGTGGGAGTAAGCATTACGAGTTTTCTAACTTTGCTGAGTTGTGTCAGTCTCGGATTAGTCGTTTCTGCGATTGTAAAAAATAGCTCTCAAGCTAACAGCGCTTTGCCTCTATTATTGCTGCCTCAGATTATTTTTTCGGGAGTTTTGTTTAAGATGGAAGGTGTGGCGAGCAAGTTTTCTTGGCTGATGTTAAGCCGCTGGTCTGTGGGTGCTTACGGCTCTTTAGTTAATGTGAATGGGATGGTTCCCGCACCTACTACATTACCGGACGGCAGCATACTCCCTCAGCCCTTTGAGCCTACTCCTGTTTACGATCCAACATGGGAAAATTTGGGTCTGAACTGGGGTATTTTGTGCGTGCATATTTTTGTTTATTTGATGTTGACTCTGTGGTTGCAGAAGCGGAAAGATATTCTATGAATTATTGGCTGATGAAGTCGGAACCGGATGTTTACAGTATTGCGGACTTGAAGAGCGATCGCACTTGTACTTGGGACGGCGTTCGCAACTATCAAGCTCGCAATTTTCTGCGAGAAATGAGTCGGGGAGATTTAGTATTTTTTTACCATTCTAATACTAAAATTCCGGGAATTGTTGGGTTGATGCGCGTCGTTGAGACTAAGATTGCTGACCCGACTCAGTTTGATATGAATAGCGAATATTACGATCGTAAATCGCAGTTTGATGCACCTCGCTGGCAAACAGTGAGAGTTGAGTTTGTTGAGGAATTTACCCAATTAATATCTTTAGATGAACTGAAACAAAAGTTTAGTGCGGATGAGATTTGGGTGGTGAGGAAAGGTAATCGGTTATCGGTAATACCTGTATCTGAAGGTGCTGCTGAGAAGATTTTGAAGATGACATAACTATAGCTAAGTAGGGTGCGTCAGCAGAGCAATATTTATTCAAAACTTTATAAGCTTAAAGCTGACGCACCCTACAATTATTAACTAAAGACCTGCCGCACAAACCGCCGCTCCAATTAACCCTACATTATCATTCAAAACAAGACGAACTGGCATCATTTCTAACAGCGAATCCATCCGACCTTTGTGCGTAAAAGCTCGCATAAAACCCCCTTCTAGAATCAGCGGCAAAATCTTAGCAGCAATGCCGCCAGCTACGTACAAACCGCCGTAAGGTAACAGTGTCAGAGCCAAATTTCCGGCCACTGCACCGTAAGCTTCTACAAACATTTGCATTGTTTGTTCGGAAAGCCGATCGCACTTTTTGAGTGCCGCCTGTGCAATTGTCGCCCCCGGATCGACACTCTTCTCGCTTTTACCGATTTCTGACTCCCATTTTTTGATAACTTCCCCTACCTCCGGCGATTCAAGAGCAAATTTTCTGTCCCGCAAAAACTGGTAAATTGAAACAATCCCTTGTCCCGATACTACACGCTCGATGGATATTCTTTGAATATCGTGTTTGGCTAACAAATATTTGAGCAATTGAAACTCCAACTCCGAACGAGGAGCAAAGTCACCGTGTCCGCCTTCCGACGAAAAAACCCTGATGCCATTTGCTTCGGGAATTCCAAAACAATTTCCCAAACCAGTACCCGCGCCAATCACAGCAATTGGATCGTGTTGGCGGGGTTTTCCAACTTGCAAAGTGTGCAAATCTCGCTCGTCCAAAGCCCAAACGCCGTAGCCAACCGCAACAAAATCATTAATTAAACTAACGTGTGATATTCCTAATTCCTGTTCCAGACGCTTCGCATCCAGTATCCAAGGCAAATTAGTCAGTTTGGCAGTGTTGTTAACCACCGGACCTGCGATTGCAAAACAAGCTTTTTGAGGTTCTGGTGCAACATTTAACTTAATAGCAGCTTCCGTCAAGAACTGCCGCACCATCGGTACTAAATCGGGAAACTCCCCGCTCGGATAGCGAAACTCGTAAAGAGCGTTCATTTCACCGTTAATAGTCCTTTCTACCAAGCGCAAAATCGTCTTAGTTCCGCCAATATCGCCCGCTAATAATAATGCCATAAATCTTTTTTTCCACCAAAGATAACATTCCCCATTTAAACACCCACAGTATTAATTGCCAACCAAGCTCGCAGCACCTCAGCCACAGTCCAAGCTTGAGCCGTGCAGCCTCGCGGCGAGTGGGGGGCGTCGCCCTCAAAAATTTCGCCCAGACTGCCAACTCCGCCACTCATTATATGATGTGCCATCGGTTTGAGGAATTCGCGAGCTTGTGCTGAATCTTTGTATACGTGCAAGTGCGCCAAGACAAACGGGCCAATCAGCCAGCCCCAAGCTGTACCCTGGTGGTAGGCGCTGTCGCGCTGCAATTGGTCGCCTCCGTATGCGCCGCGATACTGCGGGTGCTGCGGCGAGAGGCTGCGGAGGCCGTGAGAAGTCAGAAGCTGTTGAGCGCAGCCGTCCACCACGCCGCGACGCTGGATGGGCGTCAGTAACGGTGTATAGCGGGTTTCCTGGTGCATCCCTGCTGACAAGGAGTTGGCGGAGTGAGGAGAAATCGAATTTAGGGGCAGGGATACGGCGAATATTTGGTTGGGCCGCAGGGAGCTGTCGTCTCCGTCGGGGCCGTCCAGAACGTCGTAACAGTAACCGATTGAGGCGTTCCAGAAGCGAGGGAATCCGGCCGCCGTTCGATCGCCCAATTGCTGGTATTCATTGTGAGGCTTGCCCATTTTTCGAGCAAAACTTGCCATAGCTTGTATAGCATTGTACCAAAGCGCGCTGAGTTCGATCGGCTTACCAATCCGAGGCGTCACCACCCAATCGCCGATTTTCGCATCCATCCAAGTCAGTTGCACGCCGGTTTCGCCCGCGTAGACTAAACCGTCATCGGGATCGACGCGGATATTATACCGAGTACCCTGCAAGTGCCAGTCAACAATCTCACATAACACCGGCCAGAGTTCGGTCAAAAGTTCGTCGTCGCCCGTGGCATCGATATAAGCGCGGATTGCCTCAAAGTACCACAGCGTGGCGTCTGCGGTGTTGTATTCCGGTTCGCCACCCGCATCCGGGAAGCGGTTCGGCAGCATCCCCCGATCGACATAGCGCGCAAATGTCCGCAAAATTGATCGCGCAATTTCCCATCGCCCCGTACAGATTGTGAGGCCGGGCAGGGCGATCGTCGTGTCGCGCCCCCAGTCGCTGAACCAGGGATATCCGGCGATAATTGTTTTGCCTTCGGGTTCCTCCGGTAGCGCGCGGCTGACGATAAATTGGTCGGCGGCGAGCACTAAGTGATTGATCCAGTCGGGAGATTTGCTCGTTTTTGACCATTTTTGCAGCAGTTGTTGGTCATAAGTGTGACGCGATTCTAAAGCTGTACCGCCGTTGAGTTCGGGATTTTTCTCGGTGCTGGCTATCAATGTGAGATCACTTCCCGGTGCGATAGTCATGTGAAAAGTCGCCGCGTGCAAGTGATCCTCGCAGCAATCCAATCCGCGGCGCTTTTCGGCTGCTAAGTCCAATCCGTAATGCCAATTGTATAAAGCCGCAGAAACTCGAAATTTTGCCTCGGCTTCGGCATCCGTCAGCAGGTACAGGGGTGCCGCCTTGGGAAATGCAGTCACGCAAACCCCGCGTTCCAAGGTTTCTAGGCTCATCTGCCAGTCGCCGGCGCTCGTCGTGTGGTGGTAGTCGCGATAGTTGACTAGGGCTTTGACAGCGAGGGCGATCGGTTGTGAGGCGCGGTGCAAGCGGTATTGAATATATGTTGTGTTAGCACCTTGCTGCATCCAAATCCGCTTTTCTAGGATAGCGTCAGCGAGAGCAAACCTCCAAACAGGCGTCGTGCCTTCGAGGTGAAAGCTTTCGATGTAGTTGTAGCCGTGGGGTTCCATCGTGGCGTCGGCCCAGCGGTTTGTATAAAGCGGATATGCGCGATCGTGATACACCGCCGTCTCGTCCAGCTTGGCGAGCATCAAAGTTCGTCCCAGCGGGGGTTTGAGGGCGGCTATCAGCAAGCCGTGATAGCGGCGGGTGAGGAGATTTGCGATCGTCCCGCTAGCGTAACCGCCGATCCCGTTTGTGACCAACCACTCGCGAGACTCCGCCGAGTCGATATTGCAGCAGATTTCCCGTCCAAAAGCAATAACCATACAATTCCCACTCGCGCTGATTTTTGACCTACCTTTAGGTAGATTCTCGACATGATCTCAAAAGAAATATTAACCCTTGCAAGTGGCTAATTTGGCGATCGCCCCCTGCCGATTCCTGCTCTAATTTAGACATTACTAACCGCTACTTTTGCCTGTTACATGATTTTAGCCTTGGATGCCTCTGTCTAAAGTTAGTTGTTTGTTATATTAAGTAATATTACCGTCTAAACAGGCGCTGAACATTAAGGGCAAAGCATTTGATAGCGCGTCGGGCGATCGAACTACCAACCTATTTTATAAGGAGAACAGCTCAAAGTGAAGATAGGAGCAAATTACCTAGGCAATAACCAATGTGAATTTACCGTTTGGGCGCCCACCCTCAAACAAATCGCAGTCCAAATTGTTTCCCCAAACAAACGCTTGATACCCCTGCAACCATCGGCAGAAGGTTATTGGCAAACCACAGCTACAGACATCGAACCAGGAACCCTTTACACCTACCAAATCGAAGGAAAAACCGATCGACCAGACCCAGCCTCTAAATATCAACCTCAAGGCGTACACGCTCCGTCGCAAGTAATAGATGAAAATATCTTTACTTGGACTGACACAAATTGGCAAGGCGTGCCGCTAGCCGAAATGATTATTTACGAACTGCACGTCGGCACATTCACCCAAGCCGGAACATTTGAAGCAATAATTTCCCAGCTAAAACAACTTAAAGAATTGGGAATCAACGCCATCGAAATAATGCCAGTAGCCCAATTTCCTGGCGATCGAAACTGGGGATATGACGGCGTATATCCCTACGCCGTTCAAAACTCATACGGCGGCCCCGAAGGCTTCAAAATACTCGTCAACGCCTGCCACGAACACGGCATTTCAGTAATTCTCGATGTAGTTTACAACCACCTCGGCCCCGAAGGAAATTATCTCAGGGACTTCGGCCCTTACTTTACCTCAAAATACGGCTCGATTTGGGGAGATCCCCTCAACTTCGACGACGCCTACAGCGACGGCGTGCGTAACTACTTTATTGAAAACGCTCTATACTGGTTTCGAGACTATCACATCGATGCCCTGAGATTAGATGCAATTCAAGCAATATTTGAAGTAGGTGCAAGACCTTTTTTACAAGAACTATCCGATGCCACAGCCGATATTTCCCAAGAACTAGGACGGAAACTTTACTTAATAGCCGAAAGTGACTTAAATGATGTCCGCACTGTACGTCCCAAAGAGCTCGGTGGCTTCGGACTAGATGCCCAATGGTGCGATGATTTCCACCACGCACTGCACGCCTTGCTCACCGGAGAAGACGACCGATACTACCAAGATTTCGGCAAATGCGAACACTTAGAAAAAGCCTTCAAAGAAAGCTTTGTTTACTCCGGCCAGTACGCCCCCCACAGAAAGCGGAAACACGGCAATTCTGTTAAGGATGAACCGGGTCATAAATTTTTGGTTTTTGCCCAAACCCACGACCAAATAGGCAACCGCATTTTGGGAGACAGACTCTCGAAAATAGTTGATTTTGAAGGATTAAAACTCGCAGCCGGCACAGTTTTAATTTCTCCCTACATTCCCTTCTTTTTTATGGGAGAAGAATATGGAGAAGAAGCACCGTTTTTTTACTTCGTTTCCCACTCGGACGAAAACTTAATTGAAGCTATCCGCAAAGACAAACAACAAGAATTTAAAATCTTTGAAGGCCGAGGCGAGTTTCACGACCCCCAGAGTCCTGAGACTTTCGATAAGTGTAAGTTAAACTGGGAAAAACAAACCGAAGGCAAACACAAAATCCTGTGGGAATGGCATCAACATTTGATTCAACTGCGGCGGACAATACCGGCCCTTAAAAAACTAGACAAAAACAGTCTAGAAGTGTCCAGCATTGAAACAGAAAAAATCTTATTTCTACGTCGCTGGACAGATGACAGCCAGATATTCTGCATTTTAAACTTCAACAGGCAAGAGGTAGCTTTTACGGCTGCACTTCCCCAAGGCAACGGTCACAAAATTTTAGACTCTGCTGATGAAAAATGGATGGGTTTAGGTTCTAGCTTGCCTGAAAAGATAACTTCAGAGCAAAAATTGACCATTAAACCGCAGAGTTTCGCACTCTATGAATTACAGTAATTAAACCCAGAGGCTGAGCCTCAAATACAGGCGTTACCCGGCAGAGCCTAGGAACAAGCAACAGGAGGCAGAACCTATTTCGTTCTCAGCCTCTGTCACGAAATCTAGTCCCACAAGAAACGGGAGGCAGAGCCTCTCTCGTTCCCAGCCTCTGCCGGGGAATGCAGTAGAGGAGGCTCTGCCTCATATATTAAAAGAGAAAACCATAAAAAACCAGGAGTAAAATTAACATAATGAGAATTCCTACAACAACTTATCGGATTCAATTTCATGGAGGTTTTAACTTTGAAGCCGCCAAACAAATCCTTAGCTATCTGGAAGATTTAGGAATTACCGACGTTTACGCTTCACCGATATTTAAAGCCAGAAAAGGCAGCTCTCACGGATACGATGTCGTTGACTCAAATCAGCTCAATCCCGAATTGGGAACATCAGAAAATTTTGAAGCCCTCACATACGAAATCAAGAAACGGAACATGGGATGGCTGCAAGATATTGTCCCTAACCACATGGCTTACGACACTCAAAACTTGCTGCTGTTAGACGTATTGGAACACGGGCCGGATTCCGACTATTTCGATTACTTTGATATTGAATGGAATCATGCTTACGAACATCTCAGAGGTCGAGTTCTGGCTCCGCTGCTGGGCAATTTTTATGGAGAGTGTTTGGAAAGTGGCGAGATTCAACTCAAATACAGCGAAATTGGGCTGACCATCAATTATTATAGCTTACAATTGCCAGTAAGAATTGAATCTTATGCTAAATTTATCAGTCATAATTTGGGGCATTTAGCCAGGGAATTAGGCAGACGCCACCCAGATTTTATCAAGTTTTTGGGAATTCTTTATTTGATTAAAAATACACCTTCAGAAACTAAAGGTAAAACCCGATACGATCAGATAGCTTTTGTCAAAGGACTGCTCTGGGAACTCTACAATCAAAATCCCCTTGTACAGGAATTCATCGATGAAAATATCAAAGTTTTTAACGGAGAAAAGGGAAACTCCGAAAGCTTTAATTTGCTAGACGATTTGCTTTCCGAGCAGTTTTACCGTCTGGCTTTCTGGAAAGTAGGGGCAGAAGAAATTAACTACCGAAGGTTTTTTACAGTCAACGAACTTATTTCGGTAAAAGTTGAAGAGATTAAAGTTTTTCACAAAAACCATGCTCTGATATTCGACATGGTTGATGAGGGAAAGTTTACTGGATTGAGAATCGACCACATCGATGGACTTTACGACCCCACAGAATATTTGAAACGACTCCGGGAAAAAATCGGAGACACTTATATTACTGTTGAAAAAATTTTGGAACACGAAGAAGATTTGCCGTCATATTGGCCGATTGAGGGAACTAGCGGCTACGACTTTTTGAATTACGTAAATGGCGTTTTTTGTCGGTGCGATCGCGAACAGCAATTTAGCGAAATATATCAGAGATTTACTCGCTTGAATGTTCCCTATGAACAGTTATTTTTAGATAAAAAAGGCCTGATTGTTGAGAAAAACTTGGCTGGAGATGTAGACAATCTAGCTCAACTTTTGAAGAATATATCAGGTCAATCGAGACAGGGAAATGACTTTACTCGTCCCGGTTTGGAAAAAGCATTGGCGGCGGTTTTGACGATTTTTCCAGTCTACCGAACTTACATCAATCAAGATGGTTTGAGAGAGTCCGATCGCACTTACGTACAATATGCGATCGCCCATGCCAAAGAACAAGTACCGCGACTCCTCAAGGAACTTAATTTTATCGAAACGGTGCTGTTGCTCGAAGAAGAAGAAACTCTAACACCAGAACAAAAAGAGCAGCGCAGGCACTTCGTAATGAAACTCCAGCAGTTGACAGGCCCATTAATGGCAAAAGGCGTTGAAGACACGCTTTTATACGTCTACTATCGGCTTTTATCCCTCAACGAAGTGGGAGGAAATCCTAGTCAGTTTGGCGTGTCCCTGGGAGATTTTCACGAGTTCAACAAACAACAGCAAGTCGCTTGGCCACACAAAATGAATGCGACAGCTACCCACGATACCAAACGTGGCGAAGATGTGCGAGCCAGAATAAACGTTTTGTCAGAAATTCCCGATGAATGGGAACAGCAAGTCAGGTCTTGGAGAGAGGTAAACTCTTCTAAGAAAGTCAACTTTGTAAATCGAATGGTTCCAGATACTAATGACGAATACTTCCTGTACCAAACTCTCCTAGGCAGTTTTCCCTTTGAGGGAATTGAAAACACTGATTATGTCGATCGCCTGAAAGATTATGTCATTAAAGCGGTCCGCGAAGCCAAAGTTTATACGGCTTGGCTGAGACCGGATAACGACTATGAAGCTGGTTTTATGACCTTTGTCGATAGCGTTCTCGAATCTTCGGAACAAAATCAGTTTCTCAACAAATTTATACCTTTCTGCAAAAAAGTAGCTAATTACGGAATTTTCAATTCTTTATCTCAAACGCTGCTGAAAATCAC
>NZ_JAUBQR010000037.1:31762-36725 GCF_036701385.1 Microcoleus sp. Pol12B4
AAATTTATACCTTTCTGCAAAAAAGTAGCTAATTACGGAATTTTCAATTCTTTATCTCAAACGCTGCTGAAAATCACTGCTCCGGGCGTTCCCGACATTTATCAAGGGACGGAATTCTGGGATTTAAGCCACGTCGATCCGGATAACCGCCGTCCCGTTGATTTTGACCGCAGAATCGAAGTTTTGCGGCAAATTAAAGAGCAAGCTCAGACGGATATTTTGCAACTGGTTGAGGATTTGATTGCGACGCGAGAAGATGCGAGAATTAAGTTATTTTTGACGGCAAGAGCACTAGAAGCGAGAAAAAAATACTTGCAAGTTTTTCAATCTGGCGACTATCTGCCCCTGCAAGCAGTTGGCACTTTTAAAGGTAATGTTGTTGCCTTTGCCAGAAGCTTTGGAGAAACTACCGTTATTGTCATTGCTCCCCGGTTTTTGACGGGAATTGTCAAACCGGAAGAAATGCCGAGCGGCAAACAAGTCTGGAAAGATACTAATTTGAAATTATCCGAGCAAATGCCGTCGGTTTGGAAAGATGTAATTACAAATCAGGCGGTAGAAAGTAACGGTACGTTGGCAATTGGTGACGCTCTGAGTTACTTTCCTGCGGCTCTGCTGATCGGTAAAAGATAGCAATGAAAAGCTGGAATATTCTTGAATTTTTCGAGATTCCCACGAGGCGGACTTGAGGCTCTCGCTCAATAATATATTCCTTCCCAGGCACAGCCTGGAAGTAAACGGGTAGGGACACGGCATAGCCGTGTCTCTTTTCAGAATTGATATTAAACCTGATTAGAAGTCAAAAAACCGATCGCCCCTACCAACCAAACAAAATTTATACAACAAAGACGGCAAATACAACACAACGTATACGGTTTGCCACAATACCCGAATCGATCGAACACCGTACATTGGGAAGAGTAAAGAAAAGCAGTCAACAACTGTAGCGGTGCAAGCCTCACGGATGCAACCGTCCCCCAACAGGTTCGGTAAATACCCCTTCATCGCAAGGTCTACCGCCCGCAGTATAGAGATAAGCACCCTATCGAAGACTGTATTAAAGCAGGACTCACTACCCGTAAACCGCGAGGTAAAATCGCAGTCCTGAATAACCAGACTATCGCACAGATAAGACACCAAAATTTTGTAGAGATTGGAGCCGGAACACCCCTATGGGAAAAGTAGTTGGAATTGACTTAGGTACGACAAACTCCTGCGTCGCAGTTATGGAAGGCGGCAAACCCACCGTCATAGCCAACGCCGAAGGGGGTCGCACCACACCTTCTGTAGTAGCATATGCTAAAAATGGCGATCAACTTGTCGGACAAATCGCCAAGCGTCAAGCCGTGATGAACGCCGAAAACACCTTTTACTCAGTAAAACGGTTTATCGGGCGTCGGGTTGATGAAGTAGCCCATGAAACCACTGAAGTTTCCTACAAAGTCCTCAAAGTTGGCAACAGCCTTAAACTAGACTGTCCCGCCCGCGGCAAGCAATTTGCCCCAGAAGAAATTTCTGCACAAGTTCTCCGCAAACTGGTAGAAGACGCCAGCAAATACCTCGGCGAAACAGTCACCCAAGCGGTAATTACTGTTCCTGCTTACTTCAACGACTCCCAGCGCCAAGCTACCAAAGACGCGGGAAAAATTGCCGGTATAGAAGTGCTGCGGATTATTAACGAACCTACAGCAGCAGCTTTAGCTTACGGATTAGATAAAAAGAGCAACGAAACCATCCTCGTATTTGACTTAGGTGGCGGTACTTTCGACGTATCTATTCTTGAAGTAGGCGACGGCGTATTTGAAGTGCTAGCAACTTCTGGAGACACTCACCTCGGCGGTGACGACTTCGACAAAAAAATTGTTGATTTCATCGCTAACGAATTCCAAAGAGCCGAAGGAATTGACCTCCGCAAAGACAAACAAGCCCTGCAACGCCTGACGGAAGCAGCCGAAAAAGCCAAGATTGAGCTTTCGAGCGTTACCCAAGCAGAAATCAACCTGCCGTTTATTACCGCGACTCAAGACGGGCCAAAACACTTGGACACGACTTTGACGCGGGGCAAGTTTGAAGAACTGTGCTCGGATTTGATCGATCGCTCCCGCATCCCCGTAGAAAATGCGATCCGCGACGCCAAATTAGACAAATCTGCAATTAATGAAGTCGTCTTAGTTGGTGGTTCTACCCGCATTCCTGCGGTGCAAGAACTGGTCAAAAAAATCCTCGGCAAAGAGCCCAACCAAACGGTAAACCCGGATGAAGTGGTCGCAGTCGGTGCCGCAATTCAAGCCGGCGTACTCTCCGGCGAAGTCAAAGACATCTTGTTGCTCGACGTTACTCCGCTGTCTCTCGGCGTCGAAACCTTGGGTGGCGTGATGACCAAAATCATTCCCCGCAACACCACTATTCCTACCAAGAAGTCGGAAACTTTCTCGACTGCTGTAGACGGTCAAACAAACGTGGAAATTCACGTTTTGCAAGGCGAACGGGAAATGGCGAATGATAACAAGGATTTGGGAACCTTCCGCTTAGATGGAGTTCCACCAGCCCCCCGTGGCGTACCTCAAATTGAAGTTACTTTCGATATCGATGCTAACGGTATTTTGAATGTAGCTGCTAAGGATAAAGGTACTGGCAAGGAGCAATCGATTAGCATTACTGGTGCTTCTACTTTGCCCAGCAATGAAGTCGAGCGCATGGTGAGGGAAGCCGAATCGAATGCTTCTGCTGACAAGGAACGTCGCGAAAGGATCGATCGCAAAAACCAAGCTGATTCTCAAGCCTATCAAATCGAGAAGCAGTTGGCAGAATTGGGTGATAAAGTCCCCCCTGCTGACAAAACTAAGATTGAAGGGTTGCTCAAAGACTTGCGCGAGGCGATCGGCACTGAAGATGACGATCGCATCAAAACCCTAACCACAGAGTTGCAGCAAGCATTCTACGCTGTCAGCAGCAACCTGTACCAGCAAGCAGGCGGCCCCACTGATGGCCCTGGCGGCCCTGGTGGCTATGGAGACGGTGGCCCGACAGGCGGCGGCGACGACGTGATTGACGCCGATTTCACAGAAGGCAACAAATAGAAGGCTAAACTAAAAGCCCGCAGCTAGAAGCAAGAAACCCGGTTTTGAACAGAAACCGGGTTTCTGTTCGTTCAAAAACATACCAAAGTCGATCGACTAAAATTACTAAAAATCTTGCTTGAGGCATAGAGACAAAACTAGAATATGCTTCAACAAATATCATAAACTAGCAGTAATATCCAATCCGTTAGCATCGGAATAGTAAATTCGAGTTAACTGTTGACGGTTGACTGTTGACGCCGTGAACAGTCAACCGTCAACAGTCAACATCATTCCGGTGCAACCGGAATCGATATAATATCGCAATCGAGAGCAATTAAATGTCACGTTCTCCTATACAAAATTCCTCCCCAAATACTCCCAGCCCATCTCATATTGCATCCTTGCGCCGACTCCGCCGGATCAGCCATTTACTAGACAACGCAATTCCGATTCCCGGCACAAAATACCGCATCGGACTCGATCCGATATTGGGACTTATACCGGGCGGCGGCGATTTAATCAGTTCAATTTTTGCAGGCTATGTTGTCTTCAAGTCCGCTCAAATGGGAGTGCCACAAGAGACTTTAGTCAAAATGGCCACTAACATCGTATTTGATACAGTTGCTGGTACTGTACCGGTGGCTGGAGATTTGTTGGATGTTGCTTGGAAAGCTAATGTCAAAAATATAGAATTGCTGGATGCTCATTTAGGTTCCCCTGAACAAGGCAAAAAAGCCGATTGGCTATTTGTGGCGGCGTTGCTGTTGGGTTTGATATTAATTGTCGGAGGCGTGATTTTCTTGAGTGTGATGCTTTTTGGCTGGCTATTCCAAGTAATTACAGGACGTTAATCTTTGGTTGGCGGCTCAAGATAAATCACTCCCTTTGTGTCATATTAATAGCATATAAGCGTGAAAAATTTTCCTTGAAAATCATCTTTGAGGATGATTGTGGGCAGGGAAAAACATCTGGGTTTAACTACCCGTAGGCTGCGTTGCTTTTTTTAATCCCTCAACAAAGAGCGATAATCTCACAGATCCGTAGATTACAAACAGGAGGAATGGAAACCAACTAAACACTTTTTTTTGCACCAATAATTAAGAAAAATAATAGGAGTATTAGCTACCAAAAAACAGTGTCTGCGATCGATCTTCAATAAATAAATACTAAAATGTGTCATGGTTGAAAAATTCAACCAACCTCTACCAATAAAAGTTCTGATCCTCTTACCAAGAAGAGATATGTGGCAGAAATCTGAGATATTGCACCACTCTTAAGAACAGGCAAGATGCCTGTTCCACAAGAAAATTCACTCTGGATATTAAAAACTATATCTTAAGGGTGTTGACAAAATTTATTAACTATGTATTTAACTATCAATTTTCTTTGAAACTAGGTAGTGACCAGGAATTTCTTGATGGTACCCGCCACGTGATTTATCCGTGGAATCAATCAAAAATCTAAAATCTAAAATCCTCAAGCCCCCGCATTTATCCGTGGGGTCAATCAAAAATCTAAAATCGAAAATCTAAAATCGATTGACCCGATCGCCCTTGAGTTCGATATAGTGATATAATCCAGACTATAATATCAAATTGATATAAATGCTTGAATTATCAGCCCTTGGACTGCTACAGTTGCAACCCATGCACGGCTACCGGCTAAAGCAAAAACTGGAGCTGTTTATGAGCAGTTGCATCAGCGTCAACTATGGAGCGATTTACCCGCTCCTGAAGCGCTTGGAAGAGCGAGGCCAGATTGCGACAATTGCCGAAGAAGCCGGAGATGCGGGCTGTCCGCGCAAAATCTACGGAATTACCGCCCAAGGGCGCGAACTCTGGCGGCAAAAAATGCTCGAACACCCTCAAGAAAGCTGGGTTAACAGTGGTTCCCGGTTCCAA